>JBEIHA010000115.1:0-8985 GCA_040381635.1 Pseudobdellovibrionaceae bacterium | reverse complement strand
AGATTCAATATGGGATAGATCACGATTTGCGAGGGCCCGTGATAAGTTGCACGTCCACCTCGCGAAGACTCGATCGTAGGGCCATTCCAGCCGCCGGTGAAGTCATCGTCGGTCGTGGCGCGACCTTTGGTGACCACCGGGGGATGCGTGCAGAAAATCAAACGCTCTTCGCCGCTCGATTCCGCTAGGTCGACCAAGCGAAGCTGACGTTCACACGCTTCGCTGTATTCGACCTTACCCCAGTCTTCGAACGTCATTACGCGTGCTTTTCGCCGCTCTTTGCGCCTGTTAACGGCCGCTGAATAATATGAATCGCGTGACCCAAGGCCGCTTCCGCCGCTTCCATCATCGTTTCGCCCAAGGTGGGATGCGGATGAATGGTCAAGGCGATGTCTTCCAAACGCGCGCCCATTTCGATGGCCAATGCCGCTTCGGAAATCAAATTCGAAGCCTCGGGTCCGACGATGTGCACACCATAAACAATATGAGTTTTAGCGTCGGCAATGATCTTGATAAAGCCCTCGGTTTCCATCATCGAAACCGCGCGCCCGTTGGCGCCAAACGGGAACTTGCCTATTTTCAAATCGGTTATACCCTTGGCTTTCAATTCGCTCTCCATCAAACCTGCCGAAGCGATTTCAGGATCCACGAAAATCACCGCCGGAACGGTCTTCGCATCGTAAGCGCGGTTCGCGCCGCCGATGATTTCAGCGACCATCACACCTTCGTGCGAAGCTTTGTGCGCCAGCATCGGCTGCCCAGCCACGTCGCCAATCGCGAAGATGCCCGGCAAGTTGGTCTTGCGCTGGGCATTCACTTTCAAGAAACCGCGCTCGTCGATTTGCAGGCCAATGTTCTTCAATCCCGCGCCGTCAGAATTCGGTTTGCGGCCCACCGTGAGCAAAATCTTATCGCACTTGATGATCTGTTCTTTGCCGCCGACGTCGATGGTGACCTCAAGCTCAGCCTTCACTTTCTTCCAGCCCTTGGCCTTACCGCCCAAGATCACTTCGACGCCCGACTTTTTCAGTTTCTTTGCAACGACCTGAACGCAATCCGGATCGGCCACACCGTTCAATAAAGCGGGAGAGGCTTCGACCACCGTCACCGCGCTGCCGAAGCTGCGCATGTACGAACCGATCTCCAAACCGATGTAACCGCCACCGATGACGACCACGCGTTCGATTTTTTCAGAAAGCGCCAAAGCACCGGTCGAAGACAGAACCTCTTTTTCGTCTACCGTGAAACCCGGAATCTCAATCGGGCGTGAACCCGTCGCGATAATAAAATTGGTGGCTTCGATCGTCTTCGATCCGTCTTTGCCTTTGACCGTCAAAGATTTCGGCGAGGTGAATGTGCCCTCGCCCATAAACACGGTGACCGTATTGCCTTTAAGCAATTGCGCCACTCCGCCCGACATCTTCGTGCACACCGACTGCTTCCAATCTTGAAGTTTGGACATATCGACTTTGATTTCTTTCGGAAGCTGAAAGCCCATGGTGGGCGCATCATGCTGCATACGCTGCAAGAAATGACCGGCGGTAATCATCGCCTTCGAGGGAATACAGCCGACATTTAAACATACGCCGCCCAGCGCTTCGCGCTCGACGATGCAGGTTTTTTTACCCAGCTGAGCCGCGCGAATCGCCGCCACATAACCACCAGGCCCACTACCAACTACACATACGTCAAATTTTTCTGCCATGTTAAATCATGTCCAAAATAAGTTGAGAGGGATTTTCGATACGTGCCACAAACGCCTTCATAAAGTTCGCCGCCACCGCGCCGTCGATCAAACGGTGATCGCAAGTGATGGTGAAATTCATAAACTGGCCACGCACAAATTCTTTACCATTCCAAACCGGCTTATCCATAATCTTGTACATACCCAAGATCGCGACTTCGGGATGGTTGATGATCGGCGTCGCGTACAATCCCGCCACCGATCCGATATTGGTCACAGTGATCGAAGCGCCCTTCATATCGTCCAACGCCAATTTGCCTTCACGCGCCTTGCCCGCGAGCTGACCGATCTCTTGCGACATTTGCAGAACAGTTTTGAAGTCCGCATTTTTGATGACGGGAACCATCAAACCATTCGGAGTGTCGGCGGCAAACCCGATGTTGAAGAATTTCTTGTAAACGATTTCGGCGGCCGCATCGTCCATTGAAGCATTGAACATCGGAAACTCGCGGCAGGTCGCGATCAGCGCCTTCATAATGAACGGCAGGTAAGTCACTTTCACGCCGTACTTTTCGGCGTGCTCTTTGGCCTGCGTGCGCATCAGAACCAATTGGTCGACGCGCGCTTCTTCCATCAATGTGAAGTGCGGAATGATGTGCTTCGCCATCTGCATGTTTTCGGCAATCTTTTTACGGATACCGCGCAGGGGAACACGCTCTTCCATCGAACCACCTTGGTTTGGCACGGAGGGACGCGGGATATCTTTCATGGGCAAGCGGGCTTGGCCCGCGGGAACGCCGCCACCTCCGCCTTTTGCTTTCTGAACATCTTCTTGAGTCACGCGTCCAGCCAAACCCGAACCCTGTAAACCATTAATATCTACACCAGTTTCACGCGCCAAACGTCGAGTTGCGGGCGTCGCCAAAACATTCGATCCGGCCACAGGAGGATAAAAATCCGCGCCAGTGCCGCAGTTGGCGGACATGATTGGAGCCGCCTTCGCAGGGGCTTTGGCGGCCGTGGGGGCCGCGGACATCGTCGGAGCAGCCGTCGCAGGCGCCGCGCTCTTCGCGCCGTCGCTATCCAGCACCAGCAAAACACTTTCAATCGGCACCACATCGCCTTCTTTGTATTTCAATTCTTTCACCAAACCCGCGAACGGAGACGGCACTTCGACAGTGGCCTTGTCTGTCATCAGTTCGACGACCGGTTGATCGGCCTTCACTGAATCGCCGATCTTCACCAACCAACGAACCAATTCGCCTTCGGTTACGCCTTCGCCCACATCAGGGAGTTTCACATTCTGAGTTGCCATCTACTTAACCCCTTCGCTTTCGCTTTTACGTTTTTCAATTACACCCTTCATAAAGAACTCCCCGGCACGGTAAGAACTGCGCACCAAGGGACCACTTGCCACGTACAGAAATCCCATCGCCTCCGCCTGATAACGCCACTCCGTGAATTTTTCGGGAGTGACAAAGGCCTCGACGGGTAAGTGCCGCTTCTGCGGTTGCAAGTATTGACCAAAGGTCACCACGTCGCAGCCCACGGCACGCAAGTCTTTTAAGGTTTGCAAAATTTCGGGATCGGTTTCGCCCAATCCAAGCATGATCGACGTTTTTGTGTAGCGCGACGAATCGCGCTCTTTCACGTATTCGAGCACGCGCAAAGATTGCTGATAATTCGCACGCGGATCACGCACACGCTTTTGCAGACGCTCGACGGTTTCTACGTTGTGCGCGAACACGTCGGGGGCCGCATCGACAATTTTGGCGACGTAAGATTCATTGCCTTTGAAATCTGGCGTCAGCACTTCCACGATCAAATCGGGAACGGAAGCCTTTAAGCGCGACACCGTCTCGGCGAAATGGCCTGAGCCTTCATCGGGCAAATCATCGCGGTCCACCGAAGTCAGCACCACGTAATCCAAACCCATTTGCGAAATGGCTTCGGAAACCTTGCGCGGTTCTTCTAGATCCAATTTGCCTTTGGGATTGCCGGTCTTTACGTTGCAAAATCGGCAGCCGCGCGTGCACACTTCACCCATCAGCATGATGGTCGCGGTCCCGCCGCCCCAACATTCGCCGATATTCGGGCACGCGGCTTCTTGGCAAACGGTCGCCAGATTCAAACCTTTAAGAAGATCTTTGATTTGCATGTAGCGTTCGCCGGCCGGCGCACGCATTTTTATCCAAGCGGGTTTCGGCAAGCGCTTACGGGGAGCTACCACGGGTTTCGCTACTTCTTTCATAGGCCACACCATACTAGAAAAGTGCACGACGCGTGACTCTGACCTAGCGTAGGCGCGGCGCATCAGATTACTCTGTCCGCCTATGAAATTCGAAGAGCCCGTCCGCGAAGCTAAATTCATCAAGCGCTATAAGCGTTTTTTCGCCGACGTCCATTTAGACGGCGCGGTGGTCGTCGCCCACGTGCCCAACACCGGGAGCTTAAAGACCTGCTTGTTCGAAGATTCGGACTGCATCGTCACGGAGTCCAATAATCCCGCGCGAAAATTAAAGGCCACTCTCCAATTCTTACGTACTCCGACCACTTGGGTGGGTGTGAACACTTCCCTGCCAAACTCTCTCGTGCATGAGGCCTGGACGACAAAAGCCATCCCCGCTTGGAGAGAGTTTTCCCACGCCCAAAGAGAATACAAGCTTTCAAAAGAAACCCGGTTGGATATGGTGCTGGCCCGCTCCGCCGAAGACTTAGCCTCCAAGAAACACCTCCATTATATGGAAGTAAAAAATGTGACCCTGGCCCACGGCGCCACGGCGCGCTTTCCCGACGCCGAAACCACCCGCGGCCAAAAACATTTGCGCGAATTAATGGAGCTTAAAAAAGCCGGCCATGGTGCCGAGATCGTCTTCGTCATTCAACGTCAAGACTGCACCGAGTTTTCACCCGCCGACGACATCGATCCCGAGTACGGCCGCCTTCTTCGCCAGGCCCACAAAGAAGGCGTGACCATCAGCGCCTACGCCTGCGATATCGACCCCAAAGTGGGAGTCACTTTGAACCCAAAGCCTTTGTTGCTAAATTTTGGTCCGCTTCCGTGACCACCCGAGCTTTTGCCGGAAGGATCCCTTCCTAAATTTATCCTGCACTTGCGACCAAAGCCGCCACGTGCGCCGACCTTCGGTGAACGGCACAATCTGATCAAAAACCACCCGCGACGGTACTTTCCCGGATTTATGCCTTAATCCATAGACCAGTTCACAGCCCAAGGCTTCCGCACACCTGCTTAGATTTTCGATGGTGATCAGCCCGACGGGCTCGTTCGCTTCGAACTTTGAGTAGGCGGACCGATTGATGTCTAAACGTCGAGCCATCTCATCTACCGAAATCTGCAAGGCTTCACGCATCTCTTTGAGCGCTGGTCCGCGCCTGGGAATCTGCAGAAATGGTCCTGACCTGACGTCAAGATCGCGATCAATTTCACTTAACCGCCCCATCATCTCGCGAAAAAAAAGATACTCTTTTTCTACATCGGGTTTGCTCCAATCGATCATTTTTCCTCCTCAGCCGAATCGCCACTTGTAGGTGGCGATTCGCGTAAGGTGCAAAAACATGCGCTTGGACTACGCCAAAGATTCAGGGCGCGGGCTCAGCGAGCGGTTGGTTTTCGGGCAGGGCTCGTCGGACAAAAAAAAGGAGCCTTGCGGCTCCTTTTTTGTTACTTCGCGGCGAGGTGGCGATCGATGATTTTTTTGAATTCCGGGGCGGGGTATGCACCGCGGAGGGAGACTCCGTTGATCAAGAAACCAGGAGTGCCGGAAAACTCGAATTTCTTCGCTTCTGCCATATCGGCCGCGATGCGCTGTTGCACGCCCTCTGAACTCAGATCTTTCTCCAATTTCTTCATATCCGCGCCGACTTTCTTGGCGAGGTTTTTCAGGAACTTTTCGCCGTCTTGGTTAAGCATTTTTTGATCTTCAAAAATGCCGTCGTGGAATTTTTCGGCCTTCTTGTGATCCTGCATAGCGATGGCTTCAAAGTACTTCGAAGCGGGCATAGCCATAGGGTGGAAATCCAGGGGCAAGTGTTTAAAGACGATACGGACCTTGTCGCCGTACTCTTTTTGAACTTCCTTAACGGTTTGATAGCCGCGTGAGCAGTAAGGGCATTGGAAATCCGAGAATTCAATGATCGTGATCGGGGCGTCTTTATTACCGAAAATCACGCGCCCGTCTTCAACGGCGGCGACTTTCGGGTTTTTGAATTCTTCATCCATGCGCGCGGCTTCTTCTTTTTGCTCATCTTCGCGGCCAGACTCTTGAGCCGTGCGGACGGCTTCGTTCACCACGGCGACAAATTTCTTAGGATCTTTTTTGATCGCGTTGAAGACGATTTCGGGGTTGTCTTCGATGATTTTTTGAACCTGTTGTTTACCGGTACAAGCCGAGAGGGCGAAGGCGGCCACAAAGGCCCAAAGCATAGTTGTCTTTTTCAAGAGCGGACTCCTTTAAGATTGAATTCAGGGGCCATTCTTACACAAGCCTTTTCAAGAGAGAAGCCGATGTTGCCGAAATTTATGCCATTGTCTCAAATCTGGACGCCCGCGCCATGGACAAAACACCCTCCGACCGTTAGGATTTTTTCATGAGATCCATGTTTTTCGTCTTCTCCGCCGTTTTTTGTCTATTCGCTGGGGTCCAAGTCTCTGCCGCACAGTTCAAGTACAACGAACTGATGCTTAAGGACTACGACGAGATGCTCAACATGGTGAATTCACAGCTAAAGAAGGCGCGAAGTAACGTGGACGACCAAGAAGCGGTCAGCCACCTGCGCGAAGCCGTCAAATTGATTTTGTCGCGACCGGACAGCGACAACATGGTCGCCAAGTTGATTCCGGAGGTTCGCAAGGAGTTGAGCGGCTACAACGCTTTCGAAGACGTGCTGAGCAGCATCAGCGCCGAAACCATCACCCTGGTGAAGGATGAAAACTCCGCCAATTCCGTCCAGGCCACCGGGATATTTATCCTTGAAAACTTGATCGCCCTGGTTAAACCCGAAGCCGTGAACAGTAGCGATTTGCGAATTCTGCTCGACCGCATTCGCTCGGCCGATATTGAAGTCACGGAAGGCGTTCGTAAAGACATGAAGCTGCGCGGGATGTTCAAGACGATGAACCCATCCGAAGCGGCGAAGAAAGTGCTGAAATCGCTGCCGCCGCTGAAAGAGAAAAAGGAACCGAAGAAAGCTCCGTCGCCGAAAGACGAAGAGTAATTTTATTGTCTGGAAAGAATAAACTGGCTCTCGACAGACACGCCGCGCGAGGTTTCGAAGCGGACTAGAATTTCATTCCTGCCCATTTGCAAAGGAATAAAGTCCGTGGTCATCGCGCCCGACGCCGCAAAGACAGTGGCCATGTAACCATTCGACATATTGCGTACCGAAACGTTGTCGGAATTGCCTTCAATCTGACAAGCCTTGCCGGTCAATCGCACCCAGCGCGAACCGGTTTCCCGGGCGACTGAATCTTTCACGTCCCAACAATTCACGGGCAACACACGCATATCAATCGGGGGCAAAACCTTAGTGGTCGGCTGCAATTGCCCGGGCAATGAAGCCGGCAAACGGATCAACGCTTCCAAAGGATTCGCGGACGGAGCTTGTTCTGGACGGGTGGCGTAAATGAAACTCCAGAACACCCAAGTGGTGCCCAGCAAAACGCAGGTGGTGATTTTTAAAAGGGCTAAGCGAACTTGTAGGCGATCCATCTAAGACTTTGTCGGAACAACGGGAGATCCGCTGCACGAGCCAAAAGGCGAATGTCATTTTGAGACGTCTCAGTCTGACCACGCTAAACCGACGAGAATCAGATCCTGCTGCACAGTACGCCCCTGGGGCTTGGAGTCCTGCGACGCGGTGATGGAACACGAGATAGATTTGGTCATTTGGCGAGTCGCGATAATTTGCGAAAGACCGTCCCAGGAATTGTGCAAGACCTTGCCGCGAATGCGTGGAGTGAACTGATAGCCTAGGGTGTAGATCATTTCGGTCGGAGCAGAGATTACGCCGTTCATTTCCGCGCGCACTTTCATCTCCAGGCCATACGGATTGTCAACGGCGAGGTCCATGTTGGGACCAGCGAAATTGTATTTCCATTTCACTTTATACTTTTGCACGTTCACGTTCACGTTGGAAATCTTGTCTTTCAGCTCGTAGACGGGCTTTAAATCCGGATCGTTCTTCGCGTAATTGTCGACGTGAAATTCGACCAAACGGCGCGCCATATAAGCCGCGTAGTTACGCTGCTCCTGTTGGTAGCGCTGGATGGTGAGTGTTTCGCCGGTGTAATACGAATAGCCCTCCGAGCGCGAGGGATTGTTGATGGATTGCTCGGTGGACGTCTGTCCGAAACGGTACTGATATTGATTTTGGAACTCTTTGGATAACCTGTCGTTGAAAATGCGCTGAGTGAGAGGCGGGCCGGGATCCTCTTGACGTTCCAACATTACCATTTCGATATCCCGTTTACTGCGCTCGTCAGGGATGTCGGAGACATAGCCATGATGTTCGCCAAAAACCTTTGGCCGATCATTCAGATCTTCGCCATGGAGCGCCAGAGATCCGAAAATCAAACTGCAAAGAAGGAACGATTTGAGCACCCCCTATTCTAGCATAAATATCTGAAATCCTTTGACTCTGTCCCATTATGAGACATCTATATGGGGATGAGTTTTAAAGCTCGAAATGACATCCATCTGGCGCGCCGGATTTGGCACTTTGCCGGAGTTTTAGTCATCTTCGCTTTGTACTGGGTGCTCTCTCTGCGCCAGGCTTTGATCGCTTCGGTGGCCATGAGCGTGCTTTTGATCGGCTTCGATTTCAGTCGGCTCTACCTCCCTTTTTTCAACCGATTGTTCACTTTTTTATTTCGGCCCGTGTTGCGCGACAGTGAACGACTGCGGCCTTCGGGGCTTTCTTATTTGATGGCCGGGGTTACCGTGATCGTGGCCCTCTTTCCTAAACCGGTCGGGCTTCTGGCCCTGCTTTTTTTGGCCGTGGCCGATCCCCTCGCCAGTTTTTTCGGAATCCGCTACGGCAAGGACAAATTGTTCGGGCACAAAAGCGTGCAGGGAACGCTTGCGGCCTTCACGGCCTGCTTTTTTTTATCGCTCGGTTATTTTCTGTACATGGACTTGATGCGCGAACGTTTGTTTATCGTTTGTCTTTTGGCGGGCTTGATCGGGGCCTTCTCGGAATTGGTGCCCATTTTTAATTTAGATGATAACTTTGTCTTCCCGGTCGTGAGTTCGGCTTTGATCTTATGTTTATTCTACGTTTTT
>JBEIHA010000114.1:0-9140 GCA_040381635.1 Pseudobdellovibrionaceae bacterium | reverse complement strand
AGGGTCAGTGTTGTATCCACAATACGGAAATCCAATTTCGCGGTCTTGTTGATTAATTCTTTTGCTCGCGCGGGATCGGTGATCCCCGGCAATTGCACCAAAATCCGATCTCTCCCTTGGGCGGCGATCACCGGTTCGGCCACGCCGAATTCATCGACGCGATTTCGAATCACTTCAATCGCTTGTCCGATGACCTGCTGGCTATACTCAGTCAAAACCGCGTCGAAGTAGCGGACTTCGACGTTGGTGCCCGAATTTGAAATCACCTGAAGCGTGGTGCTGTAGGCCTCGTTGATATGAGTGGTCACGGCCCCGCGGTCTGCTTCGTTCTTCACGCTAATGATCACCGCGGATTTATCCGCGTTGGGAACCGCGGTGGCTTCGACTTTTTTCTCGGTCAACTCTTGGGTGATCGCGCGAGCTAAACGTTCAATACGCTCGTGCATAACGCCCTTAACATCCACACCGTAAACAAGGTGAGCACCGCCCTGAATATCCAAACCGTAATTTAATTTCTTCTGATTTAACGGATAGCCCTTAGGCAAATTCACGAAATTCGGTAAGAGATAAATGAGGGACATAGCGAAAAATAAAATCACCAATATGGTGCGACCGCGCATTCCTTCGATCATGATTGTTTCTCCGTACCTTTCTTATCGATTTCTTCTGACATGGCTGAGGCAATAGCGGATCGCAAAACTTTGATCTTCACGTTGTTGGCGATCTGTAAAGTCACGAAGAGATCCGTCAGGCCTTCAATCGTCCCTACGATTCCACTGGATGTCAAAACCGAATCGCCGCGCTTTAAATTGGAGGTGAACGTCTTTTGGCTTTGCACCCGCTTTTGCTGCGGACGGATCACCAGGAAAAAGAAGATTAAGATAACAACAATGAAGGGGAAGAACTGTTCGAGCATACTGGGTTGGGCGGCCGTCGCAGCTTGGGCCCAGGCCTGGGGCAGAATTGAATACATAGGGGATTCCTCCGGTTAACCGAGGTTCAATAAATTAGGTGCTATCTAATGACCACCGGGCCCCTAAAAAATCAACTTTCAATTGTGGATTCACTAGTTTACGAAACGCGTCAAACAGAAGTTGCGGAACTCATTCCAAGTGCCGTCTTGAATCGCCTGGCGCATGCGCGACATAAGTTTCAAATAGAAGTGCAGATTGTGAATGGTGTTCAGCCGCGCCGAAAGCATTTCGGCCTGCAAAAACAAATGGCGCAAGTAGGCTTTTGAGTAGTTCTTGCAGGTGTAGCAGTCACATTCGGGATCGAGCGGCGACGGATCTTCTTTGTATTCCGCGCGCTTAATGGAAATGCGCCCGGACCAGGTGAACAGCGTACCATTGCGCGCCACACGGGTCGGCATTACGCAATCAAACATATCGATGCCCGCATCCACGGCCAAAACCAGATCCAAGGGAGTGCCCACGCCCATCAAATAGCGCGGCTTGTTCTTCGGCATCATGGGGGCGACCTCTTTGACCAAGATGTGCATCAGCTCAATGGGCTCGCCCACGCTTAAGCCGCCAAGGGCATAACCCGGCAGGTCGACCGACGTGATCTGATCCAGACTTTCGCGCCGCGTTTGTAGATCCAAACCGCCTTGCACGATGCCAAAAAGCAAACTGCTTTCCAAAGTCATCGCCGCTTTCGAGCGCTTCAACCAACGCAAGGTCAGATCCATAGATGTTTTAATTTCTTCAGGGCTAGCCGGATACTTTAAGCATTCGTCGAAAGCCATGATGATGTCCGAACCCAAAGCCATCTGAATCTGCATGGATTTTTCTGGCGACAGAAAGTGCTTTGCGCCGTCCAAGTGGGAGCGAAACTCCACGCCCTCTTCCGACAATTTATTTAATCCCGAAAGTGAAAACACCTGAAAACCGCCACTATCGGTCAGAATCGGCCCCTGCCAATTCATAAACTTGTGCAGGCCGCCCAGCTTTTTGACCGTGTCTTCGCCCGGTCGCAAGTGCAGATGATAGGTGTTGCCAAGCACGATCTGCGATCCCATGTCTTTTAATTCTTCGGGCAGCATGCCTTTGACCGTGGCCTTCGTGCCCACCGGCATAAAGACTGGAGTAAGTATCGGCCCGCGCGAGGTTTCGAGCCTTGCGGCACGCGCCTGCCCGACTTGCGCCTGCACTTCGAATTTTCCCGGAGTCATCGCTGGATCAATCCCAAAATTCTTTACCTGATCCATACGCTGAGATCTCCGTAGGAAAAAAGCCTGAAGCGACGCTCGACCGCCCAGGCGTAAACACTTTTGACTTCAGGCAGACCTGCGAAAGCCGCGACGAGCGCGAGCAAGGTCGATTTCGGCTGGTGAAAATTCGTCAGTAAGCCGCCGACCACTTTGAATTCAAAACCGGGTCTAATAAATATCTTGGTTTCACCCGCAACGCCCATCGCGGTTTCAGAAAAATCCCCAGCCGCCCAAGCTTCCAACGCCCGCGTGACCGTGGTGCCCAAAGCCCATACGCGGCCGCCTCGCGCACGCGTTGCCGTGATCAAGTCCAAACTCTCTTTAGAGATTTCCACTTGCTCGCCGTGCATGGTGTGACCGTCCAACGTTTCGCTTTTGATCGGCAGAAAAGTTCCAGCACCCACGTGCAAAGTTAACGTAGCAATGTGCACGCCCCTCTCCCGCAACGCATCCAAATGTGCGGCGGTGAAATGCAAAGACGCCGTGGGCGCCGCCACCGAACCCGGATTTTTGGCCCAGGCCGTTTGGTAAAACTCGGCGTCCGTCGGACGATTACGCCGCTCACCGCGGGCCTCTTGAATGTAAGGGGGGAGAGCGACTTCACCATGTTCATAGAAATAATCAGTCCCCACGGCTGGCGATAAACGTAAAGTCTGCGGCAAACCTTTTTGGATCAAGGTTGCCGTCACTCCCCCCGGCAAAGCCAGTTCGGAATTGACCTTGAAGTCGCGCGCCGGGAACAGCACTTGCCATTCGCCAGCCGCCATTTCGTGCAAAAATAAAATCTCAACTTCTTCTTTTGAAAATACGCGCGCCGGGATCACTTTGCTTTCGTTGATCACCAGCAGATCGCCGGGAAAGAACTGATCCAGCAAAACCGACATGTTGATTTCGCGAGGCACGCCTGAAGCGATAAAGGCCACACGGCTTGGCTTCGAAGGCTCGGTGGCCACCAACTCAGGCGGGTAAATGTAATCGAGATCGTTGACTTGCATGGAGGCTCAGGAGACTAGCTCCTCAAGCCTTAAGAGTCTAGCGCGAGGTGAGCTTTTGCGCCGGTTTCTGCGTGGCTTTCTTCAGCGAAAGCTTCATTTGATTGAAACCCAAGATGTAAACGAACGACGCCAGCAGATTGAAAGTCATTAAGGCCAAAAAGATGTACAAGACATGCAGTTCGCTCATTAAATCCCCCTACCCCTTTAAAATCTCACCCCCAAAGCGCATCCGTGCGCTTATCTCTTCAGGGGTGTTGTTGAGCTGCATCCTTGCGGCTCGTTTATGGGACCAGGGGCCCGGGCCCTTCGGTTAGTGCAAATCTTTCCATACTGGGCGGAGGCGGAGGGTGCTACAGCCCACTCAAGAAGAGGTGCTCATGACTCGTTTGCTCGCCGCCCTGGTTTTGTTGGCTTCCATTCCTTTGGAAGCCCAAGTTCAACGCTACGAAATCAGCACGGTTCGGGCCCGCTTGCTGGAAGTGCGCGGCGGCTTGCCCAAACAGAATTTGCGGATTCAAGGCGAAGCGACCTCTAGCGAGACTGCCGAATTCATAGCCTTTTACGCCGAAGTGATTCATCCCAAAATGGATAAAATGCTGCGCTTGGAACAGCAACGTTCCGCACTGAATGTGTTGATCGATACTGGCTCGTACTTCAACAAAGAAGAGCACGAGCAGTGGAAGAAAGAATATGGCGCGCTCACCGCGCAGCTCAGCGCCATCAGCGTGGATCCCATTTACAACGGAGAAATCGCGCGCTGGGGCCAGATGGCCGAAGGACTCGAGGGTCAGCTTGCCCACTACGCCCGCCGCTTCGCCCGTGAAAACACCCTTCAATTCTTCCCCGAGGAAATGCGCAGCACGCTGACCGAAGTGGCACTGCTGCACCAGGAATACAAAGCTGCATTGATTGCGACCGAAGCTGCCAATGGCATGAACGAATGGGAAACTCGCATCACCCAAATTCCAAGGCTTTACAAAACCGGCGCCCTGACCTTTACCGAGGCACAGGCCCAACTGACCGCGGTCAACGCCCGAGTGGGCGGCCGTTACGTCGGCTTCGAGGCCGCCGAACAGAAGGGCGACGTCTTAAACAAAATGGCCGTGCTCCGCACCAGGCTTGCGCAAAGCAAAGGCTTTCGTACTTGGTCCGAATATCAGCTCGAGGCCAGTGGCCAAGGCTACAGTCCCGCTTACCGCGGCACGGTCAATCAGCGCGAATTCTTGCACAAATGGATCGCACAACTGCGCCCCGTGATCGCCCATTTCATCGAGCGTCGTGCGCGCGAACTTAAAGTTGATCCGTCAACATTACGTCGTCAGCATCTTTCGCTTTTGACCTTGCCGGACCTGTCGCTCGCGCAACCTTATTTTCCTTCCGAAAAATTAACCGATATTTGGCAAGAGACTATGATTGAAAGCGGTTTCAGACCCGAAACTTTGGCGCAAATCATCGTGGATGATAAACAGCGGCCCGGTCTGAAAAATCCAACGATGGCTTACATGGCGGGTGTGGTCACGCCCCAAGCAGACGCGCGAGTTCTCGACGCTTCGACACTTAGTTTTTTGACCCCGAATCATTTGCGTCCCGGTTTGATGTACATCATGCAAACTTACCGCGGGGCGGGACTTAGCAATTTGCGCACGGCCTATCACGAAGGCATGGGCCATGCCCTCGAATATCTTTTGAAAGACAAAGAAGATTTGACCGACGAAGGCTACGGTTACGTCGAAGTGCCGTCGATGACCGCCGAATATTTTTTACGAGAAGCGCAAATGCTTTTCGACAAAGCGATTCCCTTTGAGGGCGAAAAGCCCACGGTGGAACAATTCAAAATTTGGGTTTCAAACCACGAGAAAAACTCAGGCCTAAATTTGCTTTCGAGAGCGGGCTCCGCGCTTTATGATTTGGATTTATGGGATTATGATTACACTCAACCCAATGCTTTGACTTATCTGCAGCGCGCCGAACAGGTTTTCACTGAGATCGAATCCCGCACGGGACAGCTTCCCTTGGTCGAATCACATGTCCCTGCTTTTTACGGACAGGTCGCTACCACTCATTTCACCAGCGGAAATGTACGCAATATCGGCTACTCGTACGCCACTTTGGGTTCAGAAATGATGGCCCAGTACATTTCGCGCGAACTGCAACGTCGGACGGGCCGCGCCGATTGGTATCGTCAACCGGGACTTGCGGATCTGATCACCGAGGCCTGGTACAAGATCGGCTGGAAAACCCAGTTCCCCGAGAACATCGAACAGATCACGGGGCAAAAGTTTGATATGGAAAAAATCTTGGCAGATCTGACGAAAGGTTTGAACTGCGAAGCTGATCTATTACCGAATACTTACAGAGACTTGCCGTAACCCATAAACAGTCCGATCGCGAAGAACAAAATAAATTTCTCGTTCTTCTTATCTATGAAACTTAATCACGTCTGCGGCGATAGCGACCGCGATACTGGTCTTTGGGCTATTTGCGCGAGCTCACGGTTTTGATTTTCAAAGCCATTTCTGAATCGCGCTCGGTCACGAAGTTAATGGCTAAACCACTACGGCCTGCGCGGGCCGTTCGGCCCACACGATGCAGGTAATTTTCAATCACCGACGGCATATGGTAGTTGATCACGCGGTCGACATGCTCGACGTCGAGGCCGCGCGAAGCCAAATCGGTCGACACCAGGACTTTGATCACGCCGTCGCGAAAGGCCTTTAAGTTTTTACGGCGTTCGATTTTGTCCATCTCGCCGCGGTAGATAACGTGTTCCACTTCATTCTTTTTTAAAAGTTTCGCTAGCTCATCGCACTGTTCGCGTGTGTTCGCAAAAATCAAAGTGCTGCCTTCGCGGTCTTCATCCAAAAGTTTCTTTAGTAGCGGCCAGCGCTTTCCATCCACCACGGTCAAGTTCTGCGTGGTCAATTCTTTGGCCGTTCGTTCGCTGCGCTTAGTGCGAAAGATCTCAACGCCCTCGAACATTTCAGAAATCAGTTTTTGTACGTCCGGGGAAACGGTAGCCGAGAACAGAGCCAGCTGCAGAACTTCAGGACAAGCAGCCAAAATCTTTTTTGCCACATCTAAAAATCCCGGATCAACCATCACGTCGGCTTCGTCGATCACCAGAATCTGTAAGTCTGAAAGCTTGGCCTGTCGCCGCTGAATCATCTGCGCTAAACGTCCAGGTGTCGCCACCAAAATCTCGAACGGACCTTTGAGGTTTTCTTTTGCGACTTCCAAAGCCGTTCCGCCAAGTACGGTGCGCACGCGAAGCCTGGTTTGATGCGTGAAGATCTTAAATACCTTGCTCACTTGCTCGCCAAGCTCGCGGCTAGGCACCAAAACCAAGGCCCGGGGTGTACCGTCGTCGGTGACCTTTTCACCTTCGTTTTCCATGACCTTGAGCAGATTCAAAACCGGCAGCACATAAGCCAGGGTCTTACCGCTCCCCGTTTCGGCGATACCGACCAATGACCGCCGCGTCAGCAGCGCAGGGATGGCCATAGTTTGGATTTCAGTCGGAAGTTTAAGACCTTTTTCTTTTAAAGTGACTTGAAGAGAACGTAGTAATGCGAAATCAGAAAAACTCATGGGAAAGGTTTCGTTCCTTTCGCCCCTAAAGTCCACTAAATCTGCGTTTACCCCGAGTTTTTGGAGTCTGGGCAAGCAGAAAACATTTTTGGGCACTTTTATGATTGTAGTAGACCGGGGTAGGCATCCTTCGTGCAATCCGCTACTCCGGAACGTAAATAAACGAATACCGGAGTAGTCAAGTGACCAAAGTGAGCTGGCGCGTACGCACGTTTGTCCTAGGTGGTTTGATTCTTTCTTTGCCCCTGGTCGTTCAAGCCCGACTAACCCCCCGGATCGAAGACGGCTTGGCCATCACTCACCCGCGAATCGTGCAGACCCTCTCCCAGCGAGTGGACGGTAGCGGCATCGGCTTGGCTTACTTTATGGATCCGACCGGTCAAAGTAAGCCTAATTTATCGAATCTTAATTTGTCCCGGCTTCCCCTTATGCAGCCGATTTTAACTTCACTCAAAAGAGAACTGACGGATTACACAGCGACCACGAAGCCTGGCGACACCATTGGACTAGGCTTGGCCTTTCACAATCGTTTGTTCGATGTTCGCTTTTTGACTTATGATCGCGCGCGCTTTTCTTTGATCGGTGTCGTCAACCGTTTAGATAAAGCGTATTTGAATCCTGAAACTTGCGGCGAGACGCGCCTGATTTACCGTCTGGCGTACAGCGTGGAGGTAGGCGGCGATAAAAACAAAGTCGTCATCTCGCGCTTGCCGATGACGATCAATCTGATTTTACACGCGAAGGCGCCGGGATCGAACATCACGTGCGCTGATATCGCCAAGCGTTGGCAAACGTTGAACATCGAAGGCCTAGAGGTCAGCCGCGCCGTTGATCTTATCATGGGAGCCAATGGACCCTTGGCGCCCGAACTACGCCATCGCAACCAGATGAAACAAATCGAAATTAATTTACAAATGTCCCGCAAGGCCGCCGCCGTTCGGCCCGACTTCGGGGGCAACGCGATCTATTTACTGAAAGTTTGGAAATGGAATTCTGGCCTTCAAGTTTTTCAAGAATCGCTCATGGACAATCAAGTCGATCGCAATAAGGGTCCGGCATTTTTCAAATGGCTCTTCGATCCTCAGTTTAGACTTTCACGGCTAGAAGAATTAGACAAAGGCACCATCGTTATCCCGGATCAGTTTTTAGCAAGTCGCGCGTATTCTATTGCACCGGGCGCTCTCTCGCGGGCGATCAATCACCCGCTCGCGGGTCTGATCACGGACGCAGAAGTTCAAGCGCAACTGCGAAGCGTGCAAACCAGTCAACTGATAAACGTTAAATCCGTCGAAGGTTTGAAGCGTCGGTTAACCGACATCAGCTGCACCGGTTGTCACCAGACTCGCGGCATCGGCGGCTTTCACTTCATCGGCCAAGATCCTTATCGCTGGAAAGCGGACGGCACGATGGAGTCGCTTTACCCCGGTAACGGCGTGATCGTGCCTGGCTCGGGCCACTTCTTCGGTGATCTCGAGCGTAGGCGGTCGATCGTCGCGGACTTTGTTTCCGGCAAAACACCTGACTTCTCGAGCGGCTTTGCCTCACGCCCGCAAGAACATGCGGTCGGACGTTCAAGCGACGGCCGTGGAGTTTTGAACGGCTGGGGTGCGCACTGCTACAACGGACAAGATCCAAGCTTTGAACGCTGGACTTGCGCGGCGGGCAGTCGCTGCGTTGAAGTTCATGATTCGCCGATGGCGCGCGGTATGGGTGTGTGCATGTCCGTGAGCGGTCAAGAATTGGGCGACGTGACCGAAGCGGGCCAGGTCAAATTGACCGGCAGCAGCTGGAGCTCCGATAAATATGTACGCACAAAAGTCTTTCCGATCCCCGCTGGACCTAACTACGTCGCCTCACCCCAGAGTGCTACGCCGGGTATGCAGACCGGCGGCTTCCCAGGTGGTCAAATTCGCTTGAATTCCTGCGACCCCCACTTGATGAACCGTCATCCCGAAGGACGATGCGGCGCCTTGCCCGCGGCCAGCAACGGCTTCAACAACTGCTTGTTCGACAAGAGCATGACGTTTCCTGAGTGCGTGGCGAAATACTCGAAGGGTGTCGGCATGCGCGGCTGCAGTCGTGAAAACCCTTGTCGCGATGATTACGTCTGCGTCGAAAGCATGGAAAAAGGTTTAGACGACGCGGGCGTCTGCGTGCCGCCGTACTTTACGTTCCAATTTCGTGTGGATGGGCATCCGGTTAATTTTTAGGGATGCACGTCAGTTATCTAGCCGGTAACTCATTCAATTGAGGCAAAGCCCCAAACCCCACCGTCGTCGCACCGGTTAGAAGCCTTTCGATCGAAGGCGCCGTAAGAACGGCAAGAGACTGATCACTCTCGCGGT
>JBEIHA010000113.1:0-9171 GCA_040381635.1 Pseudobdellovibrionaceae bacterium | reverse complement strand
TGATTTGGAAAAAGCAGTGGGCCTTCGCGGCCGTCCCCGGCGCGATTCCCGGGGCGATGCCGGTGGTGATTGGTTACTCGGTGAACCAGGTTGAAGTTTGGCGGCCCGATTGCATTTACCTGTTTTTGGTTTTGTTCCTATGGCAAATGCCACACTTTTGGTCACTGGCGATTCGCTTCAAAGAAGACTATCGCGCCGGTGGAATTCCCGTTTTGCCCGTTCGCCTAGGTGTTGATCGCTCGATGTATCATATCGGGCTTTACGTGTTCACCTACGTGGGCGTGGCCCTGTTGGCACCCTGGTTCTTGCGTGCGCACGCACTTTATTTGCTGTTGGTCCTTCCGATCTCCATCAAATTGATTTGGGAATTCTTCAAATATTTCCGTCAAGGTGAGGGGCGCGGTTGGCTGCCGTTCTTCTTATGGACCAACGTTAGTTTACTTGTTTATTTAGCGGTTCCCGTGATGGACAAGTGGCTTTACCGGGCCCTTTAGGGCGAGAATCGTAACGCGCTTCTCCCTGTCTAGACAGGAGACAGTGCGTAATGCGAACGCACACCTAGCGACAGACCCAGCCTACTCACTCTAAGATTCTACTCTTCAAAGTCCGGCTGCACAGAGGGATGCGCGCGTTCAAACGCGGGCAGTTTTACTGCGGCCGCATCGATGCGTTCGATCAGTGGGTAGTCTTGCAGCCGAACTCCGAAACGGCGGGCCGCAAAGCATTGCGGTATAAGAAAACATTCGGCCGCGGTCACTTGTCCGCCGAGGCAAAAGGTGCCGGCCGTTTTTTCTAAAGTGCGCTCCAGACTTTCGAAGCCCGCGCTGATCCAGTGATGGGTCCAGGCGACGACTTGATCTTTACTTAGGCCGTACTTAGTCTCTAATTCTTTATGCACCTTAAGATTTTGCAATGGCTGAATCCCGCTATTCAATAGTTCGCAAATCTGCAGAACTGTCGCTCGGGCCCGTGGGTCCGCAGGAAACATGCGCTTGGTAGGTGAGACCGAATCTAAGTAATCAATAATCGCTACACTTTCGGTCACCAGAAAGCCGTCGTGATCCAAGGCAGGAACATGGCCCATAGGATTGATGCGGCGGAATTCGGCCGAGTGCTGTTGACCACCGTTCCGCACCAAATGAACAGGGACATATTCAAACGGGAGTTCCTTCCAGTGCAAGGCGATGCGGACTCTGTACGAAGCGCTGCTGCGAAAATAGGAATAAAGTTTCAGCATGGACAAACCCCCTCGTGCCGCCTAAATTAAGGCCATGAAACTAGGCAGCTTAAAATCAGACAAGTCGCGTGATGGTGAACTTATCGTTGTTTCCCGGGACAATCAAAGAGCGGTTCGTCCCGCTGCGGTAGCCCCGGGCCTGCCGTCCTCCCTCAGGGAGGCCGTGGAAAATTGGGCCGAGTTTAGACCTAAGCTCAACGAAATCTACCTTCAGCTCAACGAAGGCACCGTTAACAACGCGTTCGAGCTCGTCGGTAAAGATTTGCACTCACCCTTGCCGCGCGCCTTTCAGTGGGCGGATGGCAGCGCTTTTATTCACCACGTGCGCTTGGTGCGCTTGTCACGAAACGCGCCCATGCCGGAAACTCTTGAAACTGTGCCCTTGATGTATCAAGGTGCGGGCGATGCCTTCTTGGCGCCGAACGAAGACATTCCTCAAACCGACTTTAGCCACGGCACCGATTTCGAAGGTGAAGTGGGTGTAATCCTGGACGACGTCCCGATGGGCGTTACGCCTGAAAATGCGTTAAATAAAATCCTGATGTTTGTGATTATCAACGATGTCTCGCTGCGCGGCCTTATTCCCGAAGAGCTGGCGCAAGGCTTTGGTTTTCTTCAAGGCAAACCGAGCAGTTCTTTTGCACCCTTCGCCGTCACCGAAGATGAACTTCAGGGCGCTTTTATGGACGGGCGAGTTCACCTGCCATTGAAAGTCGAATACAACGGCGAGTTCTTCGGCAATGCCGATGCCGGCGCCATGCATTTTCATTTTGGACAATTGATTGCGCACGCGGCGCGCACACGGCGGCTTACCGCTGGCACGATCATTGGTAGCGGGACCGTCAGCAACGAAGACATGGCCCGAGGTTCGTCATGCATTGCCGAAAAGCGCATGCTCGAAAAAATTCACGAAGGCGTAATCAAAACGCCCTTTATGAAAGTCGGGGACACAGTAAAAATGGAAATGTTCGACAAAGAAGGCCGCAACATTTTCGGCACCATCTTTCAAAAGGTGGGCGCGCCGTACCCTAGCCGCTGAAAAATTTACGGGCAGACCGCGGGCTTCACCTTGTCGGAATTCAATTGTTCGCGAACGGTGGCCATCACTTCGGGGGTCAAGTTGATCGACCTTGCCGAGGGCGCCTGCGCCAACGCCTGAGTCATCGACTCGGGTGCTTCAATGACCGACGCCAAAGCTTGGGCATAACCACGGTCCAATTCCACTTTGTTCATCGCGCCTTCGCGCGCAACCACGTACTTGGTCATCTTCAGTCCATCGGGACGACCGCAGAGTCCATCTTCGGGGCGGAACTCGGTGATCGTCAGTTTGTCTACACGGTTGTACTGGTAGCGCAAAACGAAATTGGGATTTCGGTTGTTTTTCATCCACAATTCTTCGCTAGTTTTTTTGACGATATCGAAATTGGGGGTGTCGGTGACACCGCGGACGGCAGCGACTTTACATTCGGCATCTATAGACACGAGGCTCATCAAAGTTTTAATCGAACCTTTTTGTAGACTGCTGGCCGGCTGCGATTCAACGAGGGGGTCGAGATTTCTCTTCTTAACTAAAGAAGCCGCACGAATTTTCACATCCGTTTCGCCCACAAAATTAACATCGGTCGAAGCCATGGTCTCGAAGTTACCGACATTCACATCGGCCGTATAGACCAGTACATTTTCGTCTTTAAGCTTTAGGATTTCGCTGATCAGCTTGTCCACGCGCAAACACTTCGGATCGGTCAAAGCCGCGTTGAGCCCTTTTGTTTTCTCGGAACCTTTACCCTTCAAGTCTGGACGGTTCTTTTTCAAAGAAACACGCTTTTTTCCACTGCCACCGCAAGCGGTGACGGCGAACGACAAGCTAAGTGCGATAACGACGACTAGACGATACATAAGTGCCTCCGTAGCCCTTTACAGCAATTCACGCTCCAGGCTATAGCGGGTATAGCCAGGGTGAAGAGCCGAAAACGGTCACAAACACCCGAGCACCGCGAGGGCAAATGCCCGCGGATGGTCGCTGTCTAGTTTTTCGCCACTCGTCGGACGGTCTGAGGCGCATTTGAAAAGCGCTGCGGCTTCGCTCGGTCGCGTTTCTGACCACACAGTACTTTGGGGCCCGAGGCTCGCGGGGAATAAATCCACTTCGCGTAGGCTTACGGGCGATCGATTCTTCAGTGATCCCCCTCGTCGCGAAACTTCGAAATTGGGGAGGAGTCCAATCGCCTGATTGCTACGACCCGAAGGTAAATAAAAACGCTCGATCGTGTGCTTCAAGCTAAGGCTTGAATGCCCAGGAATGAATTCATCGCTTTGAACCGTGCCTTTGCCAAAAGTGCGTTCGCCAATCAACCAGGCGCGCTGGTGATCTTGTAATGCTCCGGCGACGATCTCCGAGCCGCTGGCGGAAAGCGCGTCGACCAAGACCACCATTGGGCCCGCGAACTTCGGTTGCGCGAGGTAGCCGCCCTCCCAGACGATTTCGTTTCGCCCCTGAATTTCAGTCGCGTTCACTTGCATGATTTCATCCAGTCCGGGGATGGAGTTTCCGATGCTCCTGGTGCCGACGACGTGGCGCGGGCCCAAAAATAATTCGGCCGCGCAAATGGACATCCCTTTGTCTCCTCCGGGATTGCCGCGCAAATCTAGTATTAGTTTCTCTAAGCCCTGCGATTTCATCTGGTTGAGTTGTTGGATCATCAGCGAACAAACGGCGTAACTCTTGAACGATGTGATCCTCAAATACCCGATGCCGCCGTTCACGGATCCAGACACGAAGGGCACCGAAATCGAAGCTCGTTTGATTGTAAATTCAAACTCGTCTGGCCCGCGCCGTACACGCACGACCAGGGCACTGCCGCGCGGACCGCGAATCAAATCCCCCGTTTTGTCTAGATCGATCCCGACGTTTTCGAAGGGGCGACTTGTTTTGGTCGCCACAGCCAAAATCAAATCTTCGGCTTGTAAGCCGGCCTGGGCGGCCGGGGAGGCCGTGTGGACCTCGCGCACGACGATGCCTTCGCTGGTGGGTTCGATCACGACACCGATACCAACGAAGCTATGGTTTGCACCGGCGAACGCTTGGTCGCGAGCGGCACTTGGCTTGATTGCCGCGTGTGCATCAAAGAAGTTCAGATAGGAATTGACAACTTTCGCGCGAAACATCTGCAGCGGAATGGATCGCGGGATCTGGGTTTCGAGCGAATTCAGCGCAGTTTCGAAATCCCAAACTAATTCAGTTTCAGGCTCAACCAATGACAAAGCTTGGGCGGTTCGCAAAGCCTTGCGGCAAGCGGCTAGGCGGATTTCCGAAGAATGGCATTTTTCATCGCTAATGAAAGCTTGCCTAAGCGTTAATGGGAATTTTGTTGTGGCCCACTCTTCGGCCTCAGTCGTGGGGTTGGCGTTAGCCAACGCGAATGGCAAAAGTGCATTCAGCGTGAACCACAACCACGAGCGAGATTTTCCCATGTCCGGTAGATTGCATTTCAGGTGCCGTTGTCGCCCTTCTGGTGAGGGCCTAATATCCATTTGCGCTTGATGGTCGACGGCCCTCCGCGGAAATAATTCAGCCTTGTCACGAGGCTGAGCGCTTGCCTCCTTTTTCACTCTCACATACCTTGCCGATATGACCCCAAAAATCGTGGTGTGCGCCTCGGGCGAGGGCACCAATTTCGAAGCGATCGTGATGGCCTGCCGCTCGAAAGAGCTGAAGGCCGAAGTCGCGGGCTTGGTCGCTAGCCGCAAAAATATTGGTGCCATCGGGCGGGCCAGGCTTCTAGGAATTCCCCACAAGATTTTGAATCCTCATGACTACGCTGCGCGTTCCGAATGGGACCAAGCCATGGCTCGCCAGTTCGAAGCCTGGTCCGCGGACTGGATTGCTCTGGCGGGCTTCTTGGCCTTGGTTGGACCCGAAGTTCTTAAGCGCTATCCCCAGCGGGTAGTGAATAGCCATCCCTCGCTTTTACCCAAGTTCGGTGGCGCCGGTATGTACGGGGATCGCGTTCACGCGGCCGTCTTGAGGGCGGGGGAATCGGAAACCGGAATCACCATCCACACCATCGACGGAGAATATGACCGGGGAAAAATCTTGGCCCAGGCCAAAATCTTGGTCCAACCGGGGGACACGGTGGACCAGTTGGCCACCCGAGTGAAGGCCCACGAAGTCTCGTTTTATCCCAAAGTTCTCAATGATTTGGTGACGGGCCGGATCACGCTGGGTTGACCGTTAGACGGACCGTCAGGTACGTCTTTAGATTGAATTTAAGGGGGTTTATATGCGTTGCTTTAGCCGTGTCTTTGTTGCGGTTTCGGTTCTTTTATTGGTCGCCGCTTGCACCAAAAAAAGTGGAGAAACGCCTCAGCAGACGGCCGCCGCCTTGACCGAAATTCGGATCGGTCAATTCGGATCCATGACCGGCGGTGAAGCCACCTTCGGACAATCCACGGACAAAGGTGTGCGCCTAGCGATCGACGCGAAAAATGCGGCCGGTGGAATCAAGGGCAAAAAAATCGTCCTGATCACCGAAGACAACCAAGGCAAGCCCGAAGAAGCTTCGGCCGTTGTTAAAAAATTGATCACCCAGGACAGCGTGATTGCGATCCTCGGCGAAGTCGCTTCGACCCGAAGTTTGGCAGCCGCACCCATCGCGCAGAAATACAAAATCCCGATGGTCACGCCCAGCTCGACCAACCCAAAGGTCACGCAAGTCGGCGATTACATTTTTCGCGTGTGTTTTATTGATCCCTTTCAAGGGCCCGTCATGGCTCGCTTTGCCTACGACAATTTAAAACTTAAGAAGGTCGCGATACTAAAAGATTTGAAATCCGATTACTCGCTGGGGCTCGCCGAGTTTTTTTCAGCCAAGTTCAAAGCGATGGGTGGCGAGATTGTTTCTGAGCAGAATTTCCAAACGGGGGATGCGGATTTCAAAGGTCAGCTCACCCGCATCCGATCCACTAATCCCGAAGCCTTGTTTATTCCCGCTTACTACACCGAAGTTGGTTTGATCGCGCGCCAAGCGCGTCAGCTCGGCATCAAGGCAGTTCTTTTGGGCGGCGACGGCTGGGACAGCCCTAAGTTATTCGAAATCGGGCAAGAGGCCGTCAACGGTTCCTACTTCTCCAACCATTACGCCAGTGAATCGCCGAATGCGGCCACGCAGAAGTTCATCAAAGACTTCACCGCCAAGTTCAAAGAAGGTCCCGACGGCTTGTCGGCCGCGGGCTACGATGCTGCGATGATTTTGTTAAACGCGATCGAGAAAGCCAACGAACTCACCCCCGAAGCCATTCGCGCGCAGTTGGCGGCGACCAAGGACTTCGACGGCGCCACCGGTAAAATCACCATCAACAGTGAGCGCAACGCCGACAAAGACGCCTTTATCGTGCAGGTCGAGGGCAAGGCGCTGAAGTTCGTCACCCTCTTAAGCCCTTAAGCTGACGCAAATGGAAGAGTTCGTACAGCATATCATCAACGGCCTGAATCTCGGCGCGGTCTACGCACTGATCGCTTTAGGTTACACGATGGTTTACGGCGTTCTTCAGTTGATTAACTTCGCGCACTCCGAAGTGTACATGGTCGGCGCCTTCGCAGGCTTCTACGGATCGAATCTTTTGCGTTTGACCGATCAACCCGGATGGTCTTCTTTCGCGATCACTTTGGTTATCGCTATCGTTGTGTGTTCGATCTTGGGTTTTGTGCATTGAACGCTTCGCTTATCGACCCTTAAGAAATGCGCCCAAGCTGAACGCTTTGATCACCGCCATTGGTGTTTCTTTGTTTCTGCAGTTTTTTGGCCAGGTGGTCTTCGGCGCAGATCCAAAATTCTTTCCACAAGTTTTAGAAGACCGCACGCTTTTTCAGATGGGCGCGATCCAAATCCAGTTGTTTGACGTGACGATTTTGTCCGTGGCTTTGGTGGCGATGGCCAGCTTGCACTTTTTGATTCAACACACGCGCACCGGCTTGGCCATTCGCGCGGTCTCGTTTTCGTTTCGTTCGGCCACGTTGATGGGGATCAATGTGAACCGAGTGATCGCGATCACTTTTATCATCGGCTCTTCGCTAGCGGGGATTGCCGCCGTGTTGGTCGCTTTAAAGTATCCAAAGATCGATCCGTTGATGGGGATGCTCTATGGACTTAAAGCCTTTGTGGCGGCGGTTCTGGGCGGTATCGGTAATTTCCGCGGAGCAGTCCTTGGTGGCTTGCTGATGGGTTTAAGCGAAGAGATGGTGGTCGCCTATATGTCGTCCTCGCTTCGTGATGCTTTAGCTTTTGGGTTGTTGATCTTGATTTTGCTACTACGGCCTTCGGGCCTTCTTGGCCAAATGAAGGTGGAAAAAGTATGAATCCAAAGGCGCTGCTGGGCTGGCTTGGCGTTTTCGTCGTAGCTTTCGCGGTTGCCGGTCTTTCACAGGGCTTAAACGCCTATGTCCAACAAATTTTGTTTTATATTGCCATCAACGTGATGCTGGCGACTTCTCTTAATTTAGTGAACGGTTTTTGCGGACAGTTTTCTTTGGGTCATGCGGGCTTTATGGCGGTGGGTGCCTACGCCGGTGCGATGCTTAGTTTTTCGTTCACGCCTTTTTCGCAAAGCTGGGGCATTCTGAATTTTCCGATCTATGTGATCGCTGGTGGATGTGCGGCCGCCGTCGCGGGATTTTTGGTCGGCATGCCATCCCTGCGCTTGCGTGGAGATTATCTGGCCATAGTCACTCTCGGCTTTGGCGAAATTATTCGTGTAATCGTACTTAACACCGAAGCCATCGGCGGAGCGCGCGGGCTTTATAGCATTCCCGGCGATACGAACTTCGCTTCGTGCGTGCATGTTTACTTGTGGGCCGGGACAACGGTGCTTCTTTTGTGGAGGCTCGTTCATTCTTCCTACGGCCGCGCCTTTATGAGTGTGCGCGAAGACGAAATCGCCGCCAGCTGTATGGGAATCAACACGACCTCGATCAAAGTGAAGGCTTTTGTGATCTCAAGTTTCTTCGCCGGTTGCGCAGGCGCGCTGTTCGCGCAGACAACCAATTCGCTGAACCCCGCGACTTTCACATTTGTGAAGTCGGTCGACGTTGTGATCATGGTGGTCTTGGGTGGAATGGGTTCGCTCAGCGGTTCGGTGGTGGGTGCGATCTTGGTTTCCATTTTGCCCGAAGTCTTGCGTCCACTCCAGGCTTACACGGGTGGCGTCGATTTGCGCATGGTGATCTATTCCTTGGCGCTGATCCTGCTGATGATTTTACGACCGCAAGGCTTGTTCGGATCGCGTGAATGGGTGCAATTCAAGTTCCGGAGGCCCCGTGCTACTGGAAGTTAAAGACGTCAGCATCCAGTTCGGCGGTCTTAAAGTGATCGAAAAACTGAACCTGAAGATTCAGGCGGGCGAGCTGGTCGGTCTGATCGGCCCGAATGGTGCTGGCAAAACCACGGTCTTCAATTTGATTTCTGGAATATACCGACCAACAATGGGGGAAATCTTCTTCGGTGGTCAGTCGATGAACGGCTTAAAAAGCTTCGAAGTCGCTCGCAAGGGCGTGATTCGCACGTTTCAGAACATTCGACTTTTCGCGACCATGTCGGTGCTCGACAATATTTTGGTGACTATGCATATGGGCTGCCCGTATTCGACCGTCCAAGCCTTTGCACAGACAATTAAGTACTCATCGGCTGAGAACGACTTTCGTGAAGAGGCGATGAAGCTGCTGAAGATCTTTAGTCTTGAACAGCTGCACGATCACGAAGCCGGCTCACTCCCTTATGGAGTTCAACGAAAAATTGAAATCATTCGCGCGCTCGCGGGTCGTCCGAAACTTATGCTTTTGGATGAACCGGCGGCCGGGATGAACCATGCCGAAACTCATGAGTTGATGGGCTTGATCCAGAAGATCCGCAGCGATTTCAATATGGCGGTTTTGTTGATCG
>JBEIHA010000112.1:0-9227 GCA_040381635.1 Pseudobdellovibrionaceae bacterium | reverse complement strand
GAAATCCCATTTGTCAGCAGGAACACAGTTAATAAATGTCGTCGTCATCTTTCGGGTGTAGTCCCATGACCGCTCAAACTCTTCTATTACCTGGATATCCTTCATACTGCCCCCCTATGTGGGGAGATATAATGCAGGCTGGATAAGAGATCAACATTCCAATCTCAGCACAATAAAGCCCGGTCAAAAATGCACTGAATTTCGACCAGGCATGCCTTAGCAAAACTCTTATTAAACAGAGTTCCCTAATACGACCGGACCCGCGCCAGCGCGGGTGACTTTCACCCACACGGACGCCGGAAACTAAACCGGAACCGGATACCGCGCCACGTTCTTCGCCAGCTTTTCTTTCACCGAGCGGCTGATGTCGAAGTCGTACATCTGCGCGAACCGCAGAATAAAATAAATGCTATCGGCGAGTTCGTCGGCGATTTGTTCTTTGTTGGCGGGGTCTTGCACTAGGTCCAGGCAGGACTTTTCATTCACAAAACGAAAGATTTCTAGCAGTTCGCTGGCTTCGGTGGCTAGGCCAATGGCGAGATCTTTCGGGCCGTGGAAGGGGTCCCACCGCCTCTCCTCACAGAAGTCTTGCACCCATTTTTTCATCTCTTCGAGAGTCACGCTGCGGTCTGAAATTTCCATGACCTTGATCTAGCATTGCGCGCGTTACATGGGAACGAATTCTTGGCCGAAATCAACGGTCTGGTTCAGGGCGAATCTCTCACACTTTCGCGGGTTTAAACCGAAAAAGAACTTGTAGGGAGACATATATATGAATCGAAATCTAAAAAGACTCGCTTTGGCGCTAGTGGTATCGGCAAGTTGTTTCGCCGCAACCGTCATCTGGTTCGAGTCCGGAAAAACGGCAACCGATCGCGGTGACCGTGCACCGATCGCGCGTCTGAACGAATCGACCAATGATGTGCAAAGAAAACCTTTGCAACGTGTCATCTGGGAGTCGGTCAGCAAGAACGATGATCTTTTTCCCGGCGAAGCGATTCGCACAACGGATAATGCCGACGCAAAAATTAGGCTTAACGAATCCGGAACGATCATACATCTTGAGCCGAATTCGCTCGTCGTGCTCGAAGAAAATGAATTTGGTTTAAGCCTGGATTTCCTGCAAGGGAACATGTTTGTCTCGAGCACCGGCACCACCGAAGGGGAAGGGCTGACGCTAAAAACCGGTTCAGGCGAAGTGAAACTCAATTCAGCGGACATGAGTTTAAGCAAGAGTCGCGACGGCACGGTTGATATGGCCGTTTTTAAAGGTCAGGCTGAACTTCAGCAAGACGGCAAAAAATTATCTCTCGACAAAGATAAATCCGCTTCATTTAGTGATCAGGGCATGAGTGTCGATAAAGACCGCGTGCAGATCGTTTGGCCCGCGGCGGGTGAAACCGTGCTGCTCAATCTGATGGATGGCGAAAAGTTGGAAGTGATCTTTAAGCCCTTGCCCAAGGGTTACACCGTTTCCGCTGAGTGGGGCAATTCGCGCTCGAATCTGAAAGCCTCGGGCGCAAGTGCCTCAGGGGAAAGCGGTAAAATCGCTTTCAGCGGTAAATCCGGTAAATGGTTCGTGAAGCTCACCGCCAAAGCCGAAGACTCGGCCCTGCCGCCCCTGGCGTCCAACATCGTCCCGCTGACCATCGATCCGAAATCACCGCCGTCGCTGGTTGAACCCAAAGCCGATATGCCGGTGATCAAAGAAAATAAAGAAGAACCAGTCGCCTTCCGCTGGCTGAACCGTCACACCCTAGAAAGCCAAATCCTGGAAATCGCCACCGACGCGCAATTCAAAAACGTCAAGACCAAGCAAACGCTGGGCGGAGACGCCAATGAATTTACAACGGTTATTGGTGACGGCAACTACTTCTGGCGTGTCACTGGATTTTTGAAAATCAAAAACAAAACCGAAGCGCTATCGAGCACGGCCTCGAAGTTCTCGATCGTTTCATCGTGGGAGCTAAAGGCCCCCACGCCCTTCTTCCCCGAAGCCAATCAACGGCTGTCTTACATCGATGTTCAGCGCTTAGGCGTCGAGTTCAAATGGACCGCACCTACACGGGTAACACGCTTCGCCGTTCTGGTGCAGCGAAAGCACGGCGGAGCCACCACCACCGTAATAGAAAGAGAGCTGGAAACTCCCATGGTCAAAATCACCGAGGTCAAACCTGGCGCTTACCAATGGAAAGTCAGCAGTCTTGATCCCAATGGGGGTGCGGCCAAGTCATCAAGCGTGATGAATTTCACGATCGACGAAATGCCCAAGATTGAATGGGTCGAAGCTCCCCCACTTTACGAATACCCCACACCTACTCCGTCGTTGCGTGCGCAGTGGAAGGCGGCCGAGAAAGCTGTCGCTTACCGCTTCCGTGTCGAAAACAAGGACGTGGCCGCGGAAAGTCCCGAGTGGCAAAGCACAAAGCTGAACGCTTTCGACATTTCGTTGCCCGCTGAGGGTCAATACGAAGCCGTGGTCGAAGCATTGAACGCGAAGGGACAGACCATCGCGCAGAGTGATTCCCGCTCGTTCACCGTTAAACGACGACCGTTGCTACCCGCCCCGCAATGGACCCAGAACTCGCCTGATATTTTCAAGAGCGACGCCAAAGGAAATCTCAGTTTCGGCTGGCAAGAAGTGGACGGAGCTAAACACTATTTGATGATCTTGGAAAGTGAAGACGGAAAAGTGGTGGATAAAAAAGAAATCAATCGCACCACGGCTTCGTTTTCAAGACTGAAACCAGGCCAATACAAAGTGAGATTGAAATCGGTCGACGGTTTGCAGCGACCCAGCGAAGAGAGTCGGCTGAAAGATTTAGTGGTGCCTTCGATCAGCGACATTAAGGCTCCAAAAATTAGGAACATGAAAGTGAAATAGATTTGTTTTTGAAATTCGGTCTTCTAATTCTATCGCAACTTGTGCTGGTTTCGGCGTTCGCCGAAAATCCGGCCAAGCTGCGCCGGAATGTGGAAGTCGAATGGGACCGGATCGAAGGGGCCATCAGTTACGAAGTCCAAGTGTTCCGTAAAGAGGACCAAAAGAAAAAACCGCTGCGCTTTAAAATGAAAGAGCCTGGTTGGTCGGCCACGATCAAACCCGGAACTTACCATATGCAAATCCGCAGCGTTGACGATCGCGGCGTAGCTGGGGACTGGTCGCCGGCTTCAGAAATGACCGTCAAGCTTCCCGCGATCATCGCCAGCTACCCCGAGGCCAATTCAATTGTGACCTCGAAAGAAGAAAATTCTCAAGAACTGACCTTCCGGTGGGAGCCCGTGCCCGGCGCCGTAAAATACAAATTTCGCGCGCGTAGCCCCAGTGGCTCGTGGTCTCAGGAAAAAGAAATCAGCGCGGCCGCTCATGAAACTTCGGTCCCCGTGGGGGGCTTTATCAATTGGGAAGTCACCGCAGTAGATGACGCCGGTGATGACGGCGATAAATGGGACGCCCCGCTGACGTTCGAACTGCGCGGACCGCCAATCAAAAAACCAGTGATCGAAAAGCCAATTTCGAAATACATCAAAGAAGTCAAATGGACCGCGCCCTCCTTTGCTAAGAACTATCTTTACGACCTGCAATTCCAAAATCCAGAAACCCGGAAGTGGGAAGCGGTTGAAAAGAAGACGGATCACGTGAGCACTTCACTCACGCTTGATACCTCGCGCCCCAGCGGCAAGTATCGACTGCAGGTGCTGGCGATGGGCGATCACCGACCAAATTCACCGGTCGCCAAGCTTGAGTTCGAAATGATGGGGAATTTTCGCGACCCGGCCGCGCTGGAAAACGCGATTTTACGTGAATCTATCACGAAGCCCACAAACTATTACGTGATGGCGAGTTACTTGATCACGCAAGTGCAATACGAGGGGCGCAACTACGATGCGAATATGAAGCCCCGGTTCGAGGCTCTAGGCGGAACGGGCCGCGTCGGCGCGGGCTACCAGGATCCCGAATCCAAATGGGGCGGCTTCGGCATTCTTGATCTTAGCGGTTTCACCATCGGCGGCGACAATTTTCAGTTCGCTTCCCTAGAAGCCCATCTCACCCGTAAACTTGAATTGGGACAAGGTGGATTGCTGCTCTTCGGCACCGGGCTGTTCTCGAAGGAACTTCCGGTCGTTTTAGGAAATCAGACGGATGGTTTCAGCGGCATCGGAAAAGTGCGAAGCCTAGGTCCGCACGTGGGATTTACCTATTGGATACCGGTCAGTTCGCGCCTTGGCTTACAAGCCAATGCTCGCGCCTATTACACCTTGTTGGGCTCGGCCCCGAACGGTGGCGCGCTGCAATCCGCGCTGTCTCTTCAGTACGGCGCGCTAGGAAGCTATCGACTCAATAAATCTTGGATGGGATATGCTGGCTATGCTTACCGTGCGGATGCCGCACTGTTTGAAGCCAACTCAAGCGATGCCCAATCCTTTGCCTCCCCCGGCCAGATCAACGAGGTTAATCTTCAGGGTCATTACTTAAACCTCGTTCTTGAATTCAGCTTTTAGAGCACTTGACCGAATCCTCTTCGAGGCTAACAATTGCAGTTAATGGGAGGCCTATATGAAGCTATTTTCTATTCTCTTCGCTTTACTCTGTTCTTTACCTGCCGCTGCCGAATTAAAGACCGTGCCCTTCGTGGATCCGGCGCTTTACGGTGGAACTTGGTATCAAATTGCCCGCAATCCTCATCCATTTGAAGTGGGATGCGTCTGCGCTCGCCAGGTGCTCACCGTCAATGGCTTGAACGACATCGGTGTTTACAACTCTTGCAATAGAAATACGCCGACCGGCCCGCTGATGGAGATTCGTGGAATCGCCTCGGTGGACAATCCGGGTTCAAATTCGCAGTTGACGGTGGATCTAGGACTGCCGCGCAAAGGGCAATATTGGATCATCGCGCTGGCCGACGATTACTCTTGGGCCGTGGTTAGCGAACCCAGCCTCCAAACCCTTTACGTACTTTCGAAAACCCCAACGCTTCCTGAAGCGGATTACAAAGAAGCCGTTCTTCAGGCGGCGACGCAACTCGATACTTCGCGTTTATCTAAGACTTTACAGGAAGGATGTAGCTACCCGCCGGCCGCGACCCTTTCGCCCGCGCAGGTGCCGACCGATCCCGCTCATCCGGGCAGCAAATCCTACGCATACGGATTCGCGCGCCGTGATTTTACGTGCAACGGTCGTTCGATGTCCGTCTTCGTACCCACCGGCGGCGCCAAGAGCGAAAAATTTCCTGCGGTGGTTTACGGTCACGGTCAAGCCCTGGGCGTAGAGAACTACCTAGCCACTTTTGAACACTTGGCAAAAAAAGGGGTCGCCGTTATTTATCCCACCTACGACACGGGATTTTTTGATCAGGACTGGCCGCGCATGGGCCGCGACTACGGCACTCTCACCGCCTGCGCACTTGATCGCACGCCAGAAATTACGCGCGACCAGCTGGTGTTTTCGGGACACTCCAAAGGAGCTTACGTCGCTTCGATCGCCGCGGGCCTTGCGGTGAAAGAAAATATTCCCGCTCAACCACGCAGCACTATGCTCTTTGCCACCGCCGGCTTCGATTCCACTAGCGCATGTCACATGGGCCCGAACACTTCGCTCACCGTAATTTTCAGCGACCAAGACACGGTCGTCGAGCGCCAGCTTTCCGATTCTATTTTCCGCGAGGCTACCGCTTCTAAGAAGCAATTCATTGTCGTGAAAAGCTACCCGTCGGGCGCGAAGGCCGATCACTTCTGGCCGCTCACCAAGGCATCCTTCGTCGGTGGAGGAAACGAAAGTGCTCTGCACTACCATGGCTCGTGGAAATGGTTGGTCGCCGCCGCTTTAGATCTTAAGGCCGGTGGAAATTTCAATCATCCCTATCTTTTTGGCGACAACGCTGCCGACAAAGGACAACCGGGATTGAACGACGATATTCAGCGCAACTGGTAACTGGAAGCGATCCGACCGAATAGTCTCGAACAGTAAGATTCTGAACTCTTTTAGAATTCGAAGAATGTGAGTTATTAAGTTTAGGACGACGCGAATATCTCGCGCGGACTAAAGGAGTTCTAACATGAATCTATCTCGTTCGATTTTGCTCTCGGCACTAGTGCTCTTGCTGGCCAATTGTTCCGTAAAAGCCAACACAGGTCCCGCAGCTGGACTGCCCCCCCTGAAACCGACACCGCAAGACACTGTGGCCATCGCGCTTGCTTCTGGCGACTACAAACCCAGCGCCGGTAATCTTAGAGCTTGTCCCCAAAACATCGGTACGGCCACCGGCAATGATGTGATCATCGCTCTTTACGTGACCTTGATGCCTCCCTGCAATAACACGACAACTTTGTTTAATTGCGAAAGCCCTAATGTTTGCAGCGCGAATGGCGCAGTGATCACGATAAAGTCCATCAATTCTTATGAATACACGGACAACGTGTCCAACTGGACGGCGACTTTCACGCAGTAGCACTTAGCTGGCATAATCGTTGCTGATCTCCCCCTTACGGGAGTCCAAATGCCAGATAAACTTGTAAGCCTCTCCATTTTTGTCATGGGCGTCGCTTTTTGCGCGCCCATTTTAGCTGAATCCGTCGTCCAGATGGGTGAGTGCGAGCTTAGCCTTAGTCCTCGACTCTTTCGTCACGCAGACCTAAAGGCCTCGTCCATTTCTGCGGACCGTGCCAAGAGCGCGCGCCTTTTGGTTCGGGGCGGCCAAGCCCTATCTGGCACCGTTCAAGTTTCGCCGGCCAAGAATGCCTATCTTCCTATACTAGCCGCCGCTTTGCTGAACGAAGGCCGAACTGAATTGGTGGATATGCCCGAACTGCGTGATCTTGAAACTTTCATGGGAATTTTCGCAGGCATTGGCGTGAAGACTTCACAACAGAGAAATATCACTACCATCGATGCCTCGAAGGTCACCACCAATGTGGCTACGTGCGATCTCATTAAAACCATGCGCGCAAGTATTCTTATGCTCGGACCACTCCTGACCCGCTTCGGGGCAAGTGTCTTGGGACTGCCGGGAGGCTGCCCGATCGGAGCTCGACCCATCGACATTCACGTCGATGCTTTGAAAAAGATGGGCGCAAGCATCGTCGAAAATCCCGATTGGATTTTGGCGGACACGGCAGCAAGACTGAAAGGCACAGAACTTCATTTGTCTTTCCCGTCGGTTGGCGCCACTCAACATATTTTGATGGCCGCGGCCCTGGCCGAAGGGCGAACCGTTGTACGTAACGGCGCGCGCGAGCCGGAAGTGGACGACGTGGCCAATTTCTTAAACGCTCTCGGTGCTAAAATTCAAAATGACGGCCAAGGCAATTTCGTTATTGATGGCGTGCAAAAGCTTAACAAGAATGTGCGCTATACCGCCATCGGCGACCGTATCGAAGCCGCTACCTATATCATCGGTGCGCTCATGTCCAAAAGCGAACTCAAGGTCACCGGCTTTAAGCCTTCTCACATCCAGGCCGTTTTAGATACCTTGCTTAAGATGGGCGCCAGGCTAGAGATCGGGGAAGATTTCGTACAGGTGCGCGCCAGCGGAACTTTGAAAGCAGTGAATGTTCGAACCGGACCGCATCCTGAATTTCCCACCGACGTGCAAGCGCAAATTATGGCCTTGATGACCCAAGCTCAGGGCACTTCCACTCTTGATGAAACCATTTTTGAGAATCGCTTTCAGCATGCCATCGAGATGAACAAGATGGGAGCGGACATCCACGTTGAAGGCAACCGCGCGACCATCAACGGTCCTAGGCCACTAAAGGGCGCACAAGTGCGCGCGACCGATTTGCGCGGGGGCGTCGCCCTGATCATGAACGCCTTGATCGCCAAAGGAAAAAGCGACATTTCAGATATTTATTATGTCGACCGGGGCTATCACCGCTTTGTCGAAAAGTTCTCGGCGATGGGCGCGCCTGGGTTAACTCGCCTAGAAAAGTAAACTGACGGACTAACCCGCCATTTTGACTTTATCGGCATCACCAGCCTCGTAATCACTGTACTCGGTGCGAACGATGATCGGATTCTTCTGTTCATCGAAATACCCGCGCACTTTAAATAAAGTCAGTGGTTCAGCCTTCCCCTTCACTTCCACTCGCCCGGCTTCTTCGACGATAAACTCGTCCTTCACGAAATCGGCCAAGCTGTCGCTAAGTAAGAAATCAGTGCCGAACGCTTTGGTCGATGATTCAATGCGCGAAGCCTGATTCACGGTATCGCCGATGACCGTGTATTCCATGCGCTCGCTCGAACCGATAGTGCCCGAAATCGCGTCACCACGATGTAAACCAATTCCGATTTTTATCGGCACTTGGCCACGACCTTTGCGAGTGGTGTTCAAAACTTCCAAAGCTTGGCGCATTTCGATGCAGGCTTTGACCGCGTTTTGCGGATCGCGTTCGTTTCCATTCGGTGCGCCCCAGACGGCCATAATGGCGTCGCCGATAAATTTATCGACCACCCCACCGTGCCGGTTGATGATCGCCACCATGATTTGAAAGTACTCATTTAGCATTTCCACGACTTGTTCGGGTGAATTGCCCTCGGAAAATTTGGTGAAGTCACGTACGTCCGAGAAAAAGACCGTGACCACTTTTTTCGATCCGCCGAGTTCTAAATTCCCTTTCAGCAAATCTTCGGTAACGGATGAGCCGTGGAATTTGTTGAACATACTTTTCACTTTGTCGCGCTCAAGCAAGCCTTCCAACATGGAATTGAAGGCCTCGCCCAACTGACCGACTTCGTCCCGCGTTTTTACACTGGCTTTGGAGGAAAAATCACCTTTGGCGACTTTGCTGGTCAGCGCGACCAGATTCTCGATCGGCGTCGTGAGTGTGATCGACAATACGAAAATGGCAAACAAAGCGACCGACAGCAAACGGCCGGCGACGTAATAAGCTTCGCGCTTAACAGTGGCTGCGGCTTCCAAGATCACGCGGTCCGGAACGACGGCGATGGCCGTTACACCCAAAGCGGTTTTTGTGTAGGCCGCCGTGAATGGCTCCTGACTTTGCGGATCCTTGTAGCGCAACTGCCCTTGCTTCAATTCGGCCGCCAGCGCGCTTTTCACGATGGGAACACCGACCATCGACTCACCTTTCAAAACTTTGGTTTCATCTGGGTGAGCCAGCAACTCGCACTGGTCGTCGTTCAGATAAAGGTTTCTGTCGCTCATGGCTGCGAAATCTTTTTGCATGCTATCTAATAGCACGTCCGCCAGCACAATGTGCGTGACCGT
>JBEIHA010000111.1:0-9275 GCA_040381635.1 Pseudobdellovibrionaceae bacterium | reverse complement strand
TGCTCGGGTGAGGTGTTGGCCGCGGAAGCTTCACTTCACGACCAAATTCCGCCAAAGATGGATCCCGAAAATCTGCTGGGGAATCACATTTTGCTTTATTGTGACGGCTTTACGGTTTTACTTGCTCACCTGCGACACCAAAGTTTGAAAGTAACAACGGGCGAGCGAATTGAAGCCGGAAAGCCCGTAGCTCAGGTGGGAAACTCGGGCAATACTTCAGAGCCCCATCTTCATATGCATGCCGTGACTGGTAAAGTGACAGAAGTGAATGAGATCGCCCATACGGCTGAAGGCGTACCGATGGTTTTCGAAAATGGAGAATTTCCAGTGAGAAATGATCGAATTCGCCGACCTTGAAGCACGGAGTCTTGGCTTCGTTGAATAGGCCCTCGTTCGCGTTAAGATAGGAATTTCATGAACATCATTTAATCGCCCCTTCATCTGGCCTTAGCCTCCGTCCCTTAGGATCAGGACATAAGGAGTGAACATGGCTTCTCAATTTGTACGCGCGGCTCAATTTCAGACGATACTTGCCCTCTACTTGTTCGCGGCTCCCACGATCGCTCTTCTTCTCTACGCTGTGACGATCGGGGCCGATCACACCACCTTTACTTTCTGGATTGGGATGACCGGCATGATCGCGGGTTACGCGCTTATGGTTCGGTCGAAGTGGGACCAGATACAGGCCGGTGATTTTTTCACCTGGGGATTAACGCCTGCCGTGAAGCATTTAAGACCCCTGTATGCATCCTCTTACGTTTTTATGATCAGCGGATTTGTTTTGGCGGGAGTGTCCGGTACGCTTTAAGGACCCTACGAGGTTTTTGCATGAACCTAATCCCCTACACTCCGAAATCAACTTCCGCTACAGACCCCAACGCCTACATCGTAACGTCGTGTTCGCGCTGCCATCAAGTGCTTGATAAATTTCACTATGGCTACAACAGCGGCGTTTTTCTTTATCGCTGCGGGCGCTGTCAAGGCATGTGGATGCCGCTTCGGGAAATGATAAATCTGATGAATTCGATGAAGCTTGGTCAAAGTGTGAAGGAAGACCTGCGAGAATGGCTTAAGGAATTACGCGCGATGCACAGTGAAATATATCAATTTCGTGGGGTCGTGCGGAGACTTCGATCCTTGGTGTAACTGTGATCAGTCACTCAGCTCAAAAGCCTGGCGCAACCAGTCGGTTAAGGGTTCTTCCACTTGATCGGGATGGACCAGGCGGAAGGTGTGAGCGTATTTCACCTTTGAGCGTTCCTGCACTTTGAGGTCCGCACTTTTCACCGGATGGTTAAGAAAAAAACAGAGTTCGAGATATGATTTTTTGGGACGCACAAAGGCGTGGCAAATGCGGCGCGCGAACATGATCGCTTTTTCGGAGGTGTAGATGCGCTGCTCGCCTAATGATTCTTCGAATTCGCGTAGCTTAGCCCAAGCGTCGGCAAAGTCTTCGTTGTCACGATCAATCAATTCTTCGATGGGGCGAGGCCTCCCGTAAACGCTCTTTTTCTTGACGGCTTTTTTCTTGGTTCTTTTCATGAAAAAGAGATCTATATTCAAATGAAATGAAAGACTACTTCAACGGCAAGAAATTCTTTAATCCCTGGCTGGATCCTAAACGCGAGAAAAAAACTTTTGCCGGTCTTCTGAAGGCACGGCTGACCAACGAATGGGCCAAGTGGCCTAAGAATGTGCCCGTGGCTACGGTAAAACCCGTGGCGCGCGTCGACAGTGACATCAAAATTACGTTCGTGGGCCACTCCACCTTTTTGATTCAGACTGAAAAGCTCAATCTATTGACCGACCCCGTCTGGTCCAAAAGGGTCAGCCCCTTTTCTTGGGCAGGGCCGTCTCGCGCGCACCCACCCGGCATAAAAATGGAGGACCTGCCACAGATCGACGTGGTCCTGGTCAGCCACAATCACTACGATCATCTAGACATTGAAACACTAAAGATCGTGGAAGACCGTAGCTCTCCCCTGATATTGACCGGCTTCGGCAATGAAGCCTTCCTGAAGTCCGAAGGCATCAAGCGCGTCGTGCAAATGAAGTGGTGGGAGGAAACTGAAGCCGAGGACTTTCGCTTCACCTACGTGCCTTCACAACACTTTTCAGGTCGCTGGTTAGATGATCGCAACGAAACCCTGTGGGGTGGATTTGTGATGCACACACCCGGCGGTAAAAAAATATATTTCGGAGGAGATTCGGGCTACGGGCCCTTCGTTCAGGACATTCACGCGAAAGTTGGCGCCGTGGATCTAGCTTTAATCCCCATTGGGGCTTACGAACCACGCGCTTTCTTTAAAGAGATGCACAACAATCCCGAAGATGCGGTCTTTACTCATTTGGATTTACAAGCGAAGTTGAGCGTCGCTTGTCACTTTGGGACGTTTCAACTCACCGCTGAAGCCATCGACGCCCCACCTCGAGATTTGAAAGCGGCACTAGCCAAACACAACGTCGCCGAAAAAGAATTTTTGGTCCCTAAGGTCGGACACGAATACCGCTTTTGACCTGAACGATCACTATGTTAGTCTTGCTGCATGACAAGTATAAATCGTATTTTGTTTTTAGGTTTTTTGTCGCTTAATCTTTTTGGTTGCGCTTCCCCCCTATTGGTATTGAAGGATCGTGATCTCGTGCCGGCCAAAGATGCGAGCGAGCGCACGCAAGTTTGGGCGGCGCAATCATTTTCGATCAGTCAGGTTGAAGATCAGCGCGAAAAGCCCCAATACTGGGTCGGAACCGCGGGTACGGGTATGCGCAACAAACCCACACCCGTCGAACTAGAGCGCCCGGTCGCGACCGTTGTAAAGACACAAATGGAAAGTGAATTGAGCCAACGTGGATTAAAAATTGGCAACCCCGGCGATGTCGATTTGAAAATCAAAGTGCGCGAGCTCGAAGTTCGCGAAACCAGACAAGGAATGGCCCCCGAAGCTTCGGTGTGCAATGCCACGATGGAAGTCGCGGTCGAACCCCAAGGCAAAAGCAAAGCTAAACCATTCAAATGGACCGGCAAGGTTGAATTTCAAAATCGAGGCACTCTGATCGATACGACCGCCGTAACGGCGGCGACTCTCGCTGGATGCCTCAATTTGATGGTCGAAAAGATGATCGGCAACGCTGAATTCAAACAAACCCTGACCCGCTAACGTAAGACTTGGATTTATGGACTTTCTGATGCTCGCCTGCGCGCTTTTTTGTCTCGGCTTCGCAGGCTTCCATATGCTTTTCTGGAAACTTTTTGACTGGCCGAATGAATTGCAAAAGGTCGGCGTGCCCACGCGCGCGATCGTGCAAATCTTGAACTTGCGTTTGATCTTTATCTTTTTGGCGGTGGGCGTGATTTGCTTGGCCTACCCCTTAGAAATGCGCACGACCGTCATTGGCCGTGCGGTTCTGATCGGTATGAGCTGCTTTTGGGCTGGCCGTTTCGTCGAGCAGTTTATTTTTCTGCGCTACAATCGAGTTTCGATTCATGTGCTGAGTGCTTTGTTTTTGGTTGGAGCCGTTCTGTTTTTGCTTCCTGTTTTGCTGTGAGAGTGTGAACACGGGCCATTGAAATTTGACGCCGCGTCCCCTGTCTAGACAGGAGACAGTGCGCCAAAAATCACTTTCAATCGGTAGATGCCCGCAGTCCCCGAATAGCTGATCTGTTCTGAAGACGACGATTTCACCGCCGAAGCCACTTGCGTCCAAGTGGATCCGTTTTTCTTGTAAAGGTACAAATCGAAATCGGCGTTCGATGGACCTTTCAGGAAAAATTGCTGAACGCCAGCTATCGCTTGGTATTCGTCCGACGGCTTGTACTGAAAATCGCCCTTAGCGTTCAATCTTCCCGAATACTTCTGACAACCCGAGCACGGCGCTCCAGGTTCGGGTGCCGCGCTGGAAAACGAAGCCTTCAACACCAATCCGGAGTAGGCCGAGTAGGCGCGGACCATGACGTGATACACGCCGACCACGGGCGCCGCCACCACGCAGCTCTCGCGGCTTCCACCAAGGTAAGGACGGCAATCGTAGTTCGAAACCAAGGGTTTAGCGCCCGCACGTAAATACAGATCCGCATCGCCACTGCCCCCGCTGATTTCTATTCTTAAATTCGTGGCGCCCGCAGGGACCGCGATCGTAAAGAACTTCTCACCGTCCTTGGCCGATTCTAAACCACTGACGGGTACACCGTTTTGCAGAATACCCGCGACGGGTTCAGGCAGAGGCTCAACCGGCGGCGGATTTTCTGGGGCCACGCCAAAAAGTGAACTTAAAAGTAAATTTGGTGAACCCGTACCGACGTTGCTGATCTTTCCAGGAACGGCGCCGGCGAGGATGGCACTAGCCACTTCCTGGGGCAGAGCCTGCGGATGCGAAGCCAAATACAAAGCCGCCACTCCCGCGACGTGCGGGGATGCCATCGAAGTGCCGCTGATCGTGTTGGTGCTCGAGGGCGACGTCATCCATGTCGATAGAATGTCGGAACCCGGTGCAAAAATATCCACGCAAGAGCCAAAATTCGAAAACGATGAGCGCTGGTCCGCCCGGGTGCTCGATCCTACGGTGATCGCTGCCGGAACACGCGACGGAGATGTGTTGCAAGCATTCTGATTTTCATTGCCGGCGGCTACCGCATAGGTCACGCCCGCCGCAATCGAAGCGGCCACCGCGTCATCCACGGCCTGGGAAGCACCGCCGCCCAAACTCATGTTGGCGACGGCCGGCCTGATATGATTTGCCGTCACCCAATCAATCCCCGCAATGACACCTGAAAAACTTCCGCTGCCTTCGCAGTCCAGCACGCGCACGGCAATCAGCTTCACGTTTTTCGCAACACCATGAACAGCGCCACCGATGGACCCGGCCACGTGGGTGCCATGCCCATTGCAATCGGTGGCATCACTGTCTTGATCGATAAAATCAAATCCCGAAGACGCTCTTCCTCCGAAATCTTGATGGGACGTCAAAATACCGGTGTCGACAACGTAAACGTTCACTTGCGCACCGCCGTCCGGCGAAATGTAGGTCTGGTTCAACGGCAAATTGTTTTGATCGATACGATCTAGCCCCCAAGGGGCATTGCTTTGCACCGATCCGACCCGGACTCTTTGATCTTGTTCCACATAAGCGACGCGCGGATCGTTTCGAACGGCTTCGACTTGATCGTCTTCAAGGTGATACACGCCGCCCTGCAAGACGGTGGAAAATATTTTTTTAGGATTTTGCAAATTGTGAGTCTGATTAAGTGCAGACATCGCATTCATTACGGATGAAGACTTACGTTTCATCACGACGATGTACTGACCTTCTATCGGCTCGGTGGCCGGATTCTTATCGCCTTTCGCACATCCACTTAAAAAACAAGTCGCTAACACTACAAAAAGGCCGAATCTTGAAATCAAAAATTCCCCCCATCCTAAAATTCCCTCGTGGAACTTCCCCGGTGAAGAGACTTCATGAAGTGACCAATCGGTTAACAGCCAAAAAAAGTGACTAGAGTTTAGTGCCCAGGGAATAGACGAATTCGACATTCCCCGAGGGGGCACGAAGAGTGCAAAAGCAGACTAACCTATGCGGCGCCTGGTGAACTTAAGCTATAATCGAACCCTGATTGCCGGGTATTCCTGGGCACCCCAGTCCACCAAGGACTGGATCGTATTCTTGCCTGAATCGAACGCGGATTTTCAAACGGGTTCGCGGGCCGAGCTCAAAAAGCTGATCGGAACGAAGGTGGCTAGTCGCTTTAATTTCTTGGCGGTGAATAAGCCAGGAATAGGCGCTCGCAGGCAGGACCGCCAGGCCTTCGAGGCCTCGTTCCGCCGCCATTACCGCGTGGCCGATGCCCTGCAAACTATGAGCACGGTGATCCCTTGGAGCGACAAAATTTGTTTGATTGGCTACTCAGAAGGGGCCTACCTCGCGCCCGAAATCGCGCGCCTTGATCCGCGTGTCATCGCTTTAGCCATGATCGGCGGCGGTACGCGCGGCTGGCTAAAAGAGGAGCTCAGCAACGCCGCTACCCCTCGCGAAAAAGCGAGCGTTCGCAAAAAAATCCGCGAAATCGAGAGGCAGAAAAATTCGACCGAGAAATGGAATGATTTTTCCTACGCCACTTGGCACTCATACCGCGAGGACCGAACTCTTGAGGCGCTGAAGAGGCTGCGCCAGCCCGCCCTCGCCATTTTGGGTGCGCGTGATAGAACGATCGATCTAAAATCCACATTGTCGGATCTGAAACGCCTGGCAGAAAAAAAGCCCATCCACGTCGAAGTCTTTCCGAAGTGTGGGCATTCGTTCAATGGTCATTGGCAACCCGTGGCACAATATCTAGCTGAATTCCTACGCCAGCCATGAGAGTCTCAGCCAATGCCACTTATGGATTTGACCACCGAAAATTTCGACGACGAAACCGACAAATACCCTATGATCTTTTTGGATTTTTGGGCCTCCTGGTGCCAGCCTTGCAAAAGTTTTGCTCCGATCTTTGAGTCCGCTGCTAAGGAACATCCCAAAATTCTTTTTGGAAAGATCGATTGTGATTCGCAAAGTCTTTTGGCGAAGCAGTTTGAAGTCTTGAGCATCCCGACCTTAATCGCCGTAAAAGACGGCACCATCGTCGAAGCCCGCGTGGGCGTTGTTCAGCCCAGCCAATTTGACAAAATGATCGCCAAGCTTTTGAAATAAAGTTCCGCGGCGTTTAAGAAATCTGCAGCCCTTTAAGGGTCAACTCGGACTGAAACGGGGGACAGCTTGGCGGGACTCTTGCTACTCATTCAGGGTATGAAAATAGCTTTAGTCGTCCTGACCGCCGCCGTCTTGCTTAGCCTCGCCTTCAATGCCGACGCCGAGGGACTTTCACGCTATGATCAAATCTTTCATTTGCATCAACAAGGTCTGATCACGATTCCTGCCAAGATGACTGAAACGGGGGAATACCTTTGCTATTCACGCGCGAACCCGAACACGCCTATTTTTTTAGTGGTCGAGGCGCGCCCCAATCAAGTTCGCCGAATGCGCGCCAGTAGCGAAAGCTTGCAGCGCCTGGTCGCCGGGGTAAAGGTCCCCTTGGCGCCGGTGGGCCGGCAGCTCGCCGCGATCCTGAAAGTGGCCCCGGATCAGGACCTCGAAACCGCCTGCGCCAACACCGAGACTCTCGAATACGTTTGCATTGAGAACGTAAGCGAAATCTGAGCCCCTAGACAGTCTAGAATCTGATCCTTTGTCTAAGCCTTCGACAGGCGCTCTTGGCACGCGAGAAGAGTGTTTTGACTTAACCAAGTCTTGGCTTACAATTTTAGTATGAGCCTTAAAAATGCCATTCTCGCCCTGTTCAGCGGTTTATTATTAATAAGTCTGCCCGCGCAAGGTGAAGTTCTATTCGAAGCGTTCTACCGCATCGAAAGAAATCAACGTCACACAGGTTATATGATTCAGCGGCTAGAGACGGATAAGCAAGGTCGACGAGTGCTTAATTCTTACATCCGCTCGAAATACAATGGGAACGAAGTGTACGTGACTTCCAAATCCATTGCCCATGCGGGCGAAGGCAAGCCGATTGAGACCACGCACACGTCGAACAGCAACGGAGTGCCCTACACCGTTTCGGCGAAGTTCAACAAAGCGGGAAAAGGCACGGTCCGTTTTCACTCCAACAATTCGCGTCGCCCAAACCTGGTGCAGTCCGCTCTAGGCGCACCACTACCTAGTGCCTTTCTGTTTTTCCTCACGGACTTCCCGAAATTTCAGGCGGGTAAGAAATATGCGTACTCAGCCTTCTTCGAAGAGAACGGGCAAACGCAGATCGGGCAATTGAGTTTACTTGCGGCGAAAGAACCGGATAGTAAGCGGGTCTTGCAGATTCTGAATGATGACTCCGGCCAGCCGGTCGAGAACTTTGTCGGCGATAACGGCGAGCCCCTGGGATCACGCAGCGTCGCCACGGGCACCGTCGCCTTTTGGGTAGCGACCAAAGAAGAAGCCGTGGCGGACATGACCTACCCAACAGGCGAAATGACCAAGTTGTTTGGAGATCTGCCGCTGGGTAAGAAAAATCAATGGAGCAAATCCCCGAACTTGAAAGCCATTTCAATCATCGAATCGTTCACCATTTGGGATGGTGCGCGCGCCATTAGCTCGGCAGCACCTGGAACTGTATTGCCGCTACCGACAAGGAAGCTGCCTTGAGAGCTTTAACATCGGTTCTTATCTTTATAGCACTTTCTATGGCCCCCTTGGCTTTCGCCGGACCAGGTGTTCAAGAACCGGTGCACCCGAATTACCGAAGTGCCTTAGATATGAACGGTCTTTGCATTGCCAGTCAGGGCAACAACAAAAATCATTATTGGACCTCTGGTCATTGCACCACGATTTGGGAAACGCTCACCAAAAAAAATAGTTGCGCAAGTCAACGGGTCGAAGAAATTCGATTACGGTTGCTCGAGGATCCGGAAAAATTGAAGGCCCGGAAGATCAAGAACACCAATGGCATCGACCTCGGCTTTGAATGCGACGGTAAAAACGACCCCAGCAATCAGAACATGAAGAAGATTGCGGAAGATCCCGTGAAATTCAATATCATCATGATGCAGCTCTTCGCAGCCATCGCGATCGAACAGTCAAATTGGCGCTTCCATCACGGCGGCAGTGCACAAAACAGTCAAGAGGTCCGATGCACGACCAATTGTGGAATGTTGGGAATCAACAAAGCCGATATGGAAAAACCCGAGTACAAATGCGGCTGTGAAATCCCGAACAAAGTCGATGATCAAAAACAATTTGACCCGACGACGGACGGACATTTGAACTTAAAATGCGGAATCACCATGGCCTTGATCGAAGCCACGAAGGACAAGAAAAAGGAAAGCTCATTATTAGGCGGGGGAAAGAATAAGTCGGCGGACAACCCGGAAGATACCCGGTCAGCCTTCGCTAAACTGTTCAAATCCACCGAAGATGTGGACACCAACACGCCGGATGACGCCCATGATACCCCGCTAAAGCGCATCCGCGGAAAGTTGAAAACCTATTGTCAATTCGAAGCGCACGGTACGCGCAGCAATCGCGAACTCGTCGACAAGCTACAAGATGGGCAACAGAATCCCCTGGTGCCGGGAACCCGGGATTCGACCACCACTCGATAATTTAAGAAAGCACCAGGTGCACGAACTTCAAATAACGAAGTTCGTGCGCGGAATGTGGGAACGGATGATCCGAGCCTTGGCCGGACACGCGCAGGATCTGACCTTTGCGGCGCGCTTGCGACAAAGATTCGTCGATGA
>JBEIHA010000110.1:0-9294 GCA_040381635.1 Pseudobdellovibrionaceae bacterium | reverse complement strand
CCTTTTAAACCAATCGTGTTTTTATAGAGGTCGGCAGTTTCGAAACCTGCTCGAAAACCTTGTCGGGTTTGCCGATTTCGATATCTATGACCAAGTAACCGATATGCGCGTCGGTCGACAGATACTGCGCCTTAATATTGGCTTTGTGCTTGGCCATAATTCCGTTCACTTCAGACAAAACTCCGGGCACGTTCTTGTGCACGTTGATGATGCGGCAGCCGTCGTCCTTGGCGGGCACGGCCACTTGCGGAAAATTCACAGCGCCTAAGGTCATCCCCGTCTTCATGGTCAAAATCAAAGACGTCGAAACTTCGCGTCCGATGGCTTCCTGCGCTTCTTCCGTGGATCCGCCGATGTGCGGAGTCAGAATGACGTTCTTCACCCCTTGCAATTCAGATTCGAATTTTTCGTCGTTGGATTGCGGTTCATCGGGAAAAACATCGACCGCGGTTCCGGCCACGTGTCCAATTTTCAGCGAAGCCACTAAGGCTTCGATGTCGACGACCGTTCCGCGGGAAGCGTTGATCAAAAATGCACCCTTGCGCATAGTCTTCAATTGCGAAGCGCCGATCATGTTTTTAGTCTTGGGCGTTTCGGGAACATGCAGAGTGACGAAATCGCTTTCTTTCAAAAGAGCACCCAAAGAATCCATGGAGCGCGCATTGCCCAACGGCAGTTTCTTGATCACGTCGTAAAAAATCACTCGCAGGCCCAGGGCTTCGGCCAGCACCGAAACCTGGGATCCAATATGGCCGTAACCCACGATGCCCAAAGTTTTGCCGCGCACTTCTTTCGAACCTTTGGCGGACTTCAGCCATTCGCCTTTGTGGGCGGCTGTGTTCACGTCACCCAATTGGCGCGACAGAGCAATCATTTCGGCCAAAACCAATTCCGCCACCGAACGAGTATTGGAATAAGGAGCATTGAAAGCGGGAATGCCCTGACGGTTCGCCTCGTTCAAGTGAATCTGGTTGGTGCCAATGCAAAAGGCTCCGATGGCCTGCAGATGCGGATGCCTCAAGAGCAAATTTTTCGACAAATGAGTTTTTGATCGAATGCCCAGCACTTGGTACTTGGGTAAAATTTTATCGAGTTGCTCTTCGCTCAGCGCGGATTTTTCGTTATGAACCTTGAAGCCCTCGCTTTCGAGAGCTTGGGTCGCCACGGGGTGGATGTTTTCAAGAAGCAATACTTGGACTGGCATGGTTCAGAAAGTACTCGACTTCCTATTCGTTGTCACACGCCCTTTAAAAAGCTACCGTATTTTTAAGCCGGAGGTAGACAGAAGTGAAAGATCTAGTATTGCTCGTGGTTGACGACGATCAATTGGTGATTCAATCGGTGAAATTGGCTCTGCCGGATCATTGGCGCATGATGGCCTGCCAAGATCCCGCCAACTTACCGGATCGTGGATTTCATGCCGCACTGGTCGATATGCATTTGACCGGGAACCTGCAAAAGGCCGAGGGCGTAGACGTCATTCGCCGCCTTTCACAAAAACACGCGCATCTCGAGATCGTGGCGATGTCAGGAAATCTTGATCGTCAATTGATGGAGCAATGCTTGAAGGCCGGCGCCAGCCGCTTTCTTGCAAAACCTTTAAGCCTCGACGAAGTGGTCTTGACGCTGGATAAAATCGAAGCGCTTTTTTTGTTGCAAGGGGCCACCTCGCGCTCGGTCAACCAAAGTAAGCGCTGGGTCGGAAATAGCGCCGCTTCGCAATCGATCCAACGTCAGATCGCCCAATTGCGCAACGAAGCCGGACCCATCCTGATCGAGGGCGAATCTGGAACCGGTAAAGAAGTGAGTGCTCAGTTGATTCACTCACAGCAGGCGGATACGCCGTTCGTGATCATCAACGTGGCCAGCGTTCCAGATAATCTTTTTGAGAGTGAATTTTTCGGCCATGTCAAAGGGGCCTTCACCGGAGCGGACCAAAACAAAATGGGCTTGGCCGAAGCCGCCCAAGGTGGAGATTTATTTTTGGATGAGGTCGAAGCCTTAAGTCTTCCGCATCAAGCGAAGCTCCTCAGGTTCCTAGAAACCGGCGAGTGCCGCCGCGTCGGCGCTAAAGAAACTGTGATCGTACAAACCCGCGTGATCGCTGCGACCAACCGCAACCTAAACCAAATGGTGGCGGAAGGAAAATTCCGTGAAGATCTGCTGTGGCGCCTGAACGGTAAAAAAATCTTGCTGCCTCCCTTGCGCGAGCGCCCCGAAGACATCCCCGAACTCGTCCGTCATTTCCTTGGACAAGACAAAGCGCGCCGCAAGGACATCGGCGACGACGCCATGAAAGTCTTGCAGGAGTACCCGTGGCCAGGGAACGTTCGCGAACTGAAGCGCGTGTGTGAACAGTTGATTTTGATCGCCCCGCTACCCGTCCTACGCAAAGAAGACGTCCTGCAAGTCATCCGTCCACCGGCGCAAGGCACTAGCGCGCAGGGGCCGGTGGACTTGGCTCGATGCCTAAGCGATTTGGTGAACGAATTCGAGTCGCAAATCATTCAAAAATCGCTCAGCCAACAGAACGACATTGACGAGGTGGCGCGCTTACTGAAAATCTCTCGATCCAGTCTGTACAAAAAGATCAAAGATCACGGCATCCGGAGCGACTCATGATTTACGGCCTTTGGAACAACCCCCTATACGCACAAACCGCGGGTTTGGTCCTAGGTTTTCTGATTTTGCTCTCCATCTTGATTTTTTTCGTCAAACGCAAAGGTCCCCCGTTCACGACCGCCTGGGCTTCATTAAAAAGTTGGCTGTTCGTCGCTCCGCTTTTGTTCGCGGCTTTCGCACTGCCAAAGTCGGCGACGCTGGTGTTCTTGGCTTGGATGGGCGTCTTAAGCGCGAAATCGTTTTTCCAAATGGTCGGCATGTACCATCGCAGCTGGTTCGTTTGGATCACGTACGTATTTATCTTCGGTCTTGCCCACATCATTTGGTACGGCAAATTGGAATACTACAACTTGATGCCGATGTTTTTCTTGTTCGTGATTGCGCTAGTGCCGATTATGCGCAATTCGGCCACTCACATGATCCAGTATTTGGCGCTTTCGTTGATGGCCTTTATCTTTTGGGGCTGGTCCTTTATGCATATGGGCCGGCTTCTTACTTTCGAAGGCGGCGAACTGCTGGTGATTTATCTCTACTTGCTGACCGAGGTCAGCGAGAACGTCACTTGGGCCTGCTCTCGCCTGTTCGGCAAAATCAAACCGTTTAACCGGATCTCCAATCGAGTGTCTTTGGAAGGTATGGTCGTGGCTTTAGCCGTAACGATGCTACTGGCCTGGGCTATGCGCCATCTCTTACCCGATCGTTCCGAACAGTATTGGATCGCGGCGGGCCTTGTTGCCGCAATTTTCGGACGCATGGGCGATTTGATCATTAACGTGATCAGGCGCGATTTAGGAATTAAAAATACGGACGTGTTCATTATAGGACGCGACGGAATAATTAGCCGGGTGGACAAAATGATCTTCGTCGGTCCGTTGTTTTTCTATTTGTACATTTACCTCCAACAGATATCACTTCCGCAATGAAGGACTGGAACTACGACAACGAGCAATGGACGGCGCTGCCCACCCATCTTAAGCATTTGCCGTTGTTCACGCGCCACTTCGATCTTACCTCGATGTTTTTTCGCGGACTTTGGGGTATTTGGCTTAAGGGCTTAGCTTTTCGCTTTTATATCCGGCTAGAGGTCGTCGGCGATTTTCACAAGCTTTATCGTGAAGAAAAGCGCCTGATTCTGATCTCGAATCACTCGAGCCATTTGGACGCGGTATCGATCGCGGCCGCGGTGCCCTTTAAATATTGGCTGGATTTATTTATTACCGCGGCGAAGGACTATTGGTTTCGTAATCCCGTGTTCACTTTTTTTTCGATGCATTGTTTGGGCGCAATCCCCATTGATCGCAAAGATAAGAAGGGTGAAGCGATCAAGCTGTGCACCAACTTGCTGGAAAACCTGGACCGCATTTGGCTAATCCTTTTTCCTGAAGGGACGCGCTCGAAAGACGGCTACATCAACGTGTTCAAGCGTGGGGTCAGCTTGTTCGCTTTGAAGACAGAAACGCCGATACTATTTTTATATATTGAGGGGAACAATGACCTTTGGCCCAAGGGTCGCCTGATCCCCTTTCCGGGCGTTTTGAAGGTGCACGTTGGTCCGGTCCACCCACCTGCGCCTATTGAAGAGATTTACGGCGCTTACAAAGCCTGGGTGACGGGGATTAACCCCAACGCCTACCGTCCCGGGGACGATCACGTGGACGAAGACGACATGATCTCGGATATTTCGCACGACGAACTTGAAGACGAATAGGACTTGTGAGACTTACTTGCGCATGGCGCAAATTAATAATTTCTCGATCACCGTCGCGACGGCCAACGGCAGCGGCAGTCAGTCTTCGAACAGCATTTTAGCGCGTACGCTTTTTCGTATGGGTATCCCCGTAGGTGCGAAGAATTTATTCCCATCCAACATCGCCGGACTTCCCACTTGGTTTTCGATCCGCGCCAATGACCAGGGCTTCACCGCCCGCAAGCGCTTTGCGGACGTGGTCGTGGCTATGAATTCCGCAACCGCCGCCGATGATTTGAAGTTGGCTAAATCTGGCGGCTGCATTCTGTTGAATTCGGAAATTAAGATTAGCGAAGCACAAATGCGATACGACGTGGGAATCATCACGATTCCGTTTCGCGAAATTGTGCAACCGCTTAGCGATTCCGTAAAACTGCGCAAACTATTAACTAATATTGTTTATGTTGGAGTTTTGGCCGAATTTTTAAAGCTGCCGCAAGACATCTTGGAAGAAGCGGTCGCACATCAATTTGGCGACAAGCAAAATGTGATCGATTCCAACCTAAAGGCCTTACTGGCCGGTCGAGCCTGGGCGCGCGAGAATTTGAAAGACACCTTGTTCCCCTACCGGGCGCAAGTTAATCCCGGTGCGAACGAAGGCAAGATCATGATCGACGGCAACACGGCCGCAGGCATGGGTTTGGTTTTTGGCGGCTGTACGGTGATGGCGTGGTATCCGATTACGCCCTCAAGTTCGCTGGTCGAAAATTTTATTGAACTCGCCGAAAAGTACCGCGTGAACGAAAATGGCGAACGTGATTTCGCGGTCGTTCAAGCCGAAGACGAATTGGCCTCGATCGCGATGGTGGTCGGCGCCGGTTGGGCGGGGGCTCGAGCTTGTACGGCGACCTCCGGTCCGGGTTTGTCCTTGATGGCCGAAGCCGCGGGGCTGGCTTACTACGCCGAAATCCCCGCCGTGATTTGGAATGTCCAGCGCGTAGGTCCTTCGACAGGTTTGCCAACGCGGACCATGCAGGGTGACTTACTTTCAGCGTACTATCTTTCACACGGGGACACGAAGCACGTGGTGCTTTTGCCAGGGACCCCGGCCGAATGTTTTTACTACGCACAAAAGGCCTTTGATTTGGCCGAGAGCTTACAAACTTTGGTTATTGTCTTAAGTGATTTAGATATCGGCATGAATTTTCACGTGGTGAATCGCTTCGAATATCCGACTGATCCGATGCACCGGGGTAAGGTCCTTGATGCCGAAGCTCTGACAAAGGCCGGAAAGTTTCAGCGTTACCATGACAGCGACGGCGACGGAATCACCTACCGAACGTTGACTGGTACCGCCCACCCCGCGGCCGCGTACTTTACCCGCGGAACGGGTCACGATGAAAACGGCCTCTATTCCGAAAATCCGGAAGTGTACAAAGCGAACATGGATCGCTTGGCGCGCAAGTTCGAAACCGCGAAATCGCTGGTGCCAAAGCCGATCGGTGACATTCGACCGGGCGTCAAGGTCGGTATTCTCCTTTACGGGAGCACCCATGAAGCCGCCGGCGAAGCGCGCTTTATGCTACAAAAAGCGGGCATCGAAACCAATTGCCTGCGCATTAGGGCCTTGCCTATGTGCTTTGAGGTTGAAGAATTTATCGATCAAAGTGCTCGCGTTTACGTGATTGAACAGAACCGCGATGCTCAGCTAATGACTATACTGCGTAGTGAAATGCCCCAATATTGGCAAAAGTGCCGTTCCGTTTTGCAATACGACGGACTTCCCTTGGATGCCGAAACTGTGTTCGAAAAGATCAAAGCGATGGAAGAGGTCTACAAATGAGCGGCGAACAAAAAGCACCCGAGACCAATCGACTTGGGTTTACAAAGGCCGAATACGGTGGTTCGAAGTCCACGTTGTGCATGGGTTGTGGCCACGACACAATCACTAGCCATATCATCACTGCCTTTTATCAGTCGGGAATTGACCCCTACGACGTCACCAAGCTTTCGGGCATTGGTTGCTCCAGCAAAACACCGGCTTATTTCTTATCGAAGTCGCATGGTTTCAATTCTATTCACGGGCGCATGGCCCCGATTGCGACCGGCGTGCATTTAGCCAATTCAAAACAAATTTTGATCGGTGTTTCCGGCGACGGCGACACCGCGAGCATTGGCCTTGGTTCGTTCGCACATATGCTGCGCCGAAATGTAGCGATGATTTATTTGGTCGAGAACAACGGTGTTTATGGTCTGACCAAGGGTCAGTTCTCGGCGACCGCCGACCGCGGGTCGAAGTCCAAGTCGGGACACGTGAATCCCTACGACTCAATTGACCTGTGCGCGCTAGCACTTGAGATGGGATGCACTTTTGTGGCGCGCTCGTTTTCAGGGGATGCGAAACAATTGGTGCCGCTGTTAAATATGGCCATTCGCCACAAGGGCACGGCCTTTATCGATATCATTTCACCGTGCATCGCTTACGCGAATCACGAAGGCTCGACGCGCTCTTTCGATGCCGTTCGTGCGGCAAACGTCTCGCTGCAAGAACTCGGCTTCGTTCAACCCTTGGCCGAAATCAAAATTGATTATCCCGAAGGCGAAGCCAAGACGGTGGAACTGCATGATGGAAGTCGTGTGATCTTACGCAAGTTGAACAGCGAACACCACGACGTTACTAAGCGTGATAAAGCCCTCGTCGCCCTTGGCGAAGCCCGGGCACGGCACGAATTTCTTACGGGCTTGTTTTATTGGGACCAAACTTCGGTGCCCTTGAATCATGCGCTGAAGCTTGTCCCGACTCCGCTGCGCGATTTGGGCGAGAGCACTCGACCAGGCGCCGATGCTCTCGACGAAATCCTTTCGCGCTTCGATAAGGAAGTACTTGAGCACTAAGGCCTCACACCAAAGTCCAGGGGCGAGCTGCGCGACTTAATCATCAAAATCTAAATCGAAAATCCAAAAAGACTCCTAGCCTGCCACTCGACTTCTAGTTGGCTAGTTTTTGCGAAGAAGATGCCCTTTTGCTAGGCTTATAAGAGTAGGTTAGACATTTATCCGTGACCAGTTTACGAGCACTCAGGCGATGGCAATGCCCGTGGAGGATTGATTAAGTTAATGCATCCGATCGCAGGTCACTCAAAAAGACATGGCACAGAGTTTCTTGGGCGTGCCTTAGCGCTATCTGCAGCACTTTGCTTGCTCGTCGCCTGCAATCCTTTCGGACGCGACCCTTCAGCGGTCGATGAAAGCAAACAAACGTCGTCCGTCTTTGCTCCGATGACGTCTTCAACATCAATAACCATGACTTCCGACCAAGCTTCTGGCCCCGTGACCCTGCCGTTTGTCGCGGGTGCCGGCGTTGAAATCGCCGAATGCCGAACGTTTGATTTCGAAAACGTGTCTATACGAACACCTTGCGTATGCGTCGGCTTGAATTGTTCGGTGACCCTGAATGCTCCTGCCGGTTTTGTCGGATCTGGTAAGTTTTTATTCCGCCTCAAAGATATTTTTGGCCGCTTTTCAAACGAGTCAACCATCAACGTGGCCGTGATCGACAACATACCGCCTGTGCTGGGGCCTATTGGCAACCCCACGGTGCTAGCGGATGTGACCTCTGACCCCGTCGCGATTCCGCTTACGGACTCTGACTCGCCCCTATCTTGCTCGACTAATCTGACTGCAGTTTCTGCAAATACGACTCTGCTGCCGACCAATGGCCTGGTATTTTCCGGCACGGTCCCGAATTGTACGTTGACCATCAATCCTGGATCGGGACAAGTCGGCGCGGTTACACTGCAAGTTCAGGCGCGCGACGAAAAAACCACGGTCACCACCTCAATTTCGGTAACTGTACTGCCCAATCCCCCGACGGCCCCGAGCAGCTTAACCGCCATCTACGCCGCTGGGCCATCGACGGCGCTGAGTTGGGGAGCGTCCTCGGGCCCAGGTCCGATCACCTACACAGTTTACCGTACGCAAACTGCGGGAACCCTCGGCAGTCCTGTGGCCGCATGCTCAGGCATTTCAGTAACCTCGTGCTCGGATAATACCATTGTTGATGGCACCCAGTATTACTACAAGATTCGAGCGACAAACTTGACTGGCACTTCGCCGGTTTCAAACGAATTTGCAATTCTTCCGAAACTTCCCACGGCGCCGACGCTATCAAGGTCCATCACGACACCGTCTGAGGTGAATTTCAATTGGACGGCAGCCGCCGGGTCCATACCCATCTCATACACGCTCAAGCGCGCCACATCCATAGGCGGCACATACACGGCGGTGTCTGCATGCAGCAACCTCAGTACGACGACCTGTACCGACACCACGGGCGCCCCGGGGACAGAATACTTCTATGTGGTGACAGCCGCGAATGCAGGCGGCGTGGCGGACTCCAGTCCAGTCTCCGCCACGCCGATCGCGGCCTTTACAATTTCCAGTGCTACGGCCATCAGCGGCGCTGCGGTTGATCTTATTTGGTCTGCGACCGCAGGCGCGACCTCTTACACCGTCCGGTACGGAACCACACTGGGAAGCTACCCCACCATCGTATCCACCAACGCCATCTCTAAGTTCACGGTCACGGGATTGAATCAAGGAACGACTTATCACTTCCAAGTGCAGGCAGCGAACGCAGGGGGACTGGCTTCCTCTTCAAATGTCGCTTCTGTGACCATGCCGACGCCACCCAGTGCCCCAACGCTCTCGCGACAGATCACCACCGCTAGCCGCATCGACCTCAGCTGGACGGTGCCCAGTGGAACCGCGCCCATCACCTACACCGTCAAACGATCCACCACCAGTGGCTCAGGGTTTTCTGCGTTGCCCGCCTGCACCGGACTTGCCACCACAACCTGTAACGATGCCACCGTCTCGCCCGGCACCACCTACTTCTACATCGTTACCGCCTCCAACTTGGCCGGAAACACGGACTCGAACGAAGTCTCGGCCACTGCGATCGCAAGCTTTGCCATCACCTCGGT
>JBEIHA010000109.1:0-9359 GCA_040381635.1 Pseudobdellovibrionaceae bacterium | reverse complement strand
GGCTCATCTTAACTTATACCTGTTAAAAGAGAAAACTGATGAACTTGGTGAACGACGCGCCCGTCGAATAGGTGAGCTGTAACCAGTAAATTTGGTCCGTATAAGGCGAATCTTTCGTCAGTCCCGACGAGGCCTTAGGCACAGTTGCTGAACCCTGACTGTACGAAATCGAGACAGCAAGTTGGTTAAATTGGAAATTCAAACCGCCATAAAGATTGAGCATCGGCATTTCATATTTCATATCTCGTGAAATGCTGCCCACCGCATAATGCCTAGCAAGCATAATATGATACTCGGCACCCAGCACAAACTTGAAGGCACGCAATTCGAGCCCCACCCCGGGCCCAATCAAGTTGGCGACTTCGGATTGATAACTGTTATTGGCGGTATTTTCCAAATCCAGATAGCGCATTGCTCCCACAAGATCAGCCTCGAAGCTATTCGAATAAATCAGCGGTATTTGCCCCCGCCCCTGGAGCGCCAAGACTTTGTAATGTGCTTTGGTTTGATCGGGATTTTCAATCGACGCTTTGCCCATACCCGCCCCAACGGAAAACGCGACACCGTTCGAATCGGCAGCAACGGCGCTTTGTACTCCCACCAAGAAAAGAACCAGGACAAAGCACTTCATCTATTCGCCACCAATCAGCATCATCTGTGACACCGCGCCGGTAAAGGCATCGCGAATGAAGGGCGTGGAACCCACCCGCACACCGTCGGTGGTGATACGCTCAATCGAATTGGTTAAGTCAGAAGCGACCAGCAACGTCCCGTCGGGCAACTCGAGAATTGCGGTGGGATTATTTATGGTGGTAAGATCCGTCGCCCAAACTATAGTGGGAGCACCCACACCGCTCGCGGGCAATGAATTCACACGATCGTTCCCTTGGTCCACGTAATAGAGAAGTCCATTGGAGTGCTGAATGATTGCGAACGGATCGAAAGCCCCTAGGGAAGTGTTTGTCGAAACGCAGGTGGGCGTCGTCGTCGAGATATTGTAGATGGACAGACGATCGTTTCCCGTGCCGACGGACAACAGACGTCCGTCGTTGGTGGCAAACACCCCTCGCGGCACGTTCAATACGCAAGCGCCTACGGTGGTGTTAATGATGGGATTACCTATCCGCAGCCCCTCCCTCGAGAATCCTTCGATGAAGTTTCCTTCTATAGCGTAATAGCGCCGCCCAATGGGGTCGAACGTCATCTGAAACAAGGTGCCGGCCAAGCCGGGATCCGCGAAATCGGCCGGGCCCAATCCCTTAAGGGAAACCCTTTGCAAACGGTCCACTCCGTCCAGCAGAATCATAAAGTTAAAGGTGTCGAAAGCGGCGATTCCCCGGGGAACGTCGTTCGTAAACGTATAATCGGCAACCACATCAACCAAGCGTCCATTCAGATCGTACATCAATACCGTTAAGGCACCGGCATTCGACGTAGCCACCAATAACTTCTTGTCTCCAAGTCCCAGCGTTCCGTAGAAAAATTCAGCTTGGGGATTGCTGCAGGCAATCAGAGTGATCAAAGAAATATAAACCGCAGCGATTGAGCCAACGATTTTCTTCAAACTGTGGTTCCGAGCCTTCAACACTCGTTCCTTTCATAAATGAATTATCAACTCCATTTACTTTCGGCTTAAACTGATACGACCTGAACCAGAGGAAGGTCTGGATTGAAAAATAAAAAACCCGCCTTATCAGCGGGTCTATCGGGTGCTTGGGTGTTGGTCTTGTGGGTTCTAAAGAGTCATCAATTTCATTTTAACTTCAGCAACGAAGTCGCGGATGTCGGACATAACCAGATAGTCCAGCCCGAGATTCACGACCCAGCCCCAACCCGGCAAGAAGTTGGTCACGCCCGAGATTAGCTTTTCCAAAGCGGCCACGGCCATGTCGAGCTTACCGGCAAGTTGAAACATGCTGGTGCGGAACGTCGCTTCCATTTTGTCGATGGCGGCCATCTGCTTCATCACCTCCGCAATCAAAGCCGCTTGCGCAGGATCTTTGTCGTCCAATTTTGAAAGAGCAGACATCAACATCTTGCGAGCTTCGTTGAACTTCGACTTAACCAAAGCTACTTTAGCCAAAACTGTATCGAAAGGTCCGCGAAGTTTATCAATGACCGGAGTCAATAGACCAGCGCTATCGACCTCATTGTTGTTGCTTTGAAATAAGTCAATTTTGATATTTCCATTTTTGTCTTGAATGGTCAGCAAAGCCGACTGCGCTTCAAGAATGGCGGACTGAGCTTCTTCGTTGGCCTTTTCAGCCTTCTTGATAACTGCGGCGATTTCTTCAGTTTGACCGACGGCGGAAGCTTTAGCGTTCGAAGAAGTGTTGCTCTTCATGCCTTGACCACAGCCGATGGATGATGCTGCGATTACTGCGAGCAAGCTTCCCGTAACGATATTCAATTTATTCATAAGTGTGCCTCCGTTTTACTAAGTTAAATACGAAGGTCGACATTGCAAGCGACGGGCCTGGACCTTTGGCCAGTGGCCGCGCGCTCAATCATTCTTTGTTTTTGAATTTGTCGAACTCTTCAAAGGCGTCGACTTCTTGTTCTTTAGCTTTAAGAATTTCCGTCCGGGCTTGAGACATGACGCTTCATGCGAAACCACGCATACCGGTTAAGTAGTAAAATTCTGACTAGGTAGCCTACAAATATCCCCAACATCGATCCGGCGATCACGTCGGATGGATAATGGACGCCCAAACCGACACGCGAAAGTGCAACAAGTAGGGCGAAAATGTACAACCAATGAGCCGCCACCGGGAAGTACCAAGCCAAAACCACCGCCCCCGCAAATGCATTGGCGGCATGGTTCGAGGGAAAACTTTTGCCCTGCGCCTGCCCGACCTTACGCACCCAAGATATTTGTTCATTCTGAAACGGACGTTGCCGATCAACCACCGACTTTATTCCGCGGTAGGCCAAGGAATCCGATAAGCCAATGCCTAACGACAACGCCAAAATCAACTTCACCGCTTGAGCCCTATATATATAGACCAACGCCAAAAGTCCCACCGGCAAAGCAATGGCCTGAAACCAAAGATTTTTATGGAGCTGCGTGATGACCAGCCAAAACTGATCCAGAACGGGATCCGCGAGGCGAACATTGAAGAGGCGCAAAAGAAAGAGATCCCAGCGATACAATAAATCAAGCATCGTTCAGCCGTTCACAAATGAGATACCACGTCGGTCGACGTCGCTGATTGTGCTTCGGATTCATTGAGTAAATCAGACGATCCACAAGACTTCCAGCCGCTCGCACTTTTCCGCAAACCGCTTCGATCGTGGAAATACCTTCCAATGCCATCAATTGGTCCCGCGCATCGGGCTCTGAAGTCAAAAGCACCGCCGCCTTAAACGGAGCCCCACCCGCCAAGGCCGAGTCTACGCTGTGCGCATTCAAGTCCGTACGCTCGACGTTTATAATCTTGGCGGGAGGCCTTAGAAAATAAAACTGGAACCGAGATTTCCCAAACAGCGACAAATGATCCAAATAAACAACATCGCCGTATTGACTCTGAACATAAGCCGGCGGTTCGATTTCTCCTTCTTGAGTATTCACGAAGCAAACGACGGGAAGTGTGATCGCCACGATCACGCAAAAAATCGGCGCATAAACCTTGCGCGCCCATTTGTTGACAGCATTCGCAGACCACAAGTACGCGAGGGCCCACAATTGAATGCCCACGATGGGATATAGGAATCGCTCTTCTTTGTGCGCCACCGCGCTGTGCGCGCTTAAGAAAATCAAAAACGGCAGAAGCACAGGCCAATGCTTTCTCCAAAGCGGTTTCAGTGATTTGAAAAACACGAACGAAAAAGGCGCCAGCGTTAAGGCCAAAACAAAAAGTGCGGGATTATACCAAGGGTTCACTCCGTACTTGGCGCCGCCGCCCTCGTTCTCGCTTAAATAGATCAACAAGGTGCCGAGCGGCGCTTTGCCGCTGGCGAAGTCGATCATAGCCTGGCCGGCCAAGGTCACAACTCCCGCGGCGGCGCCGTAAGCAACCGCCCGATATTGTTTTTGCGCCAGCAAAATAGCGGCGTAGGACAAGTAGATAAGACCCACATGAAAACGAAAAAGAGTGGCTAAGCCCAGGATCAGAAATCCCGAAAACCAGTACCGTGGCCAATCCTGCCGACGTTCACGACGCGCGGTATCCAACAAGCCTAAGCCCAGCATCACTAAGGACATCGCGACCGCTTCGCCAAACGCGCGCGTGCCGACGAAAGGCATCAGTGGGAAGGCCGCAATCAAATAGAGCGCCAGACCACCAAACAGTTTCGACCGAAAGCCCCGCACGTAAAGATAGGTGCCATAAATACCTAGTAAACTAACGGCACCCAAACCTAAGTACATCGCCCGCACTTGCGCGAGCGCCGAAGTCGCTCCCACCCACGAAGCCATTTCAATGAACAGACTTAGAAACCAAACCAACAAATGACTGCGATAATCCGGCAGGTCGAGCGGAATATGCGCGAAGAATTGGTAAGCGGGCCAAACCCCATGCTTGTAATCGTCTAAGGCCTGCGGTCCGTAAACGAACCATGCACTTAACATTCTTAAAACTGCGCCAAGCAGCAAGGCGCGTAAAAAATGAGTCTGCAGTTCATCGCTACCGAGGTAGCGACGCATCCACTTTGGCATCGAGCTTCCCCTTTAAAGACCCGGCCACCGCGGCCGGAGAAATATCACGCATGCATTTTTGAAAGTCTGGATTCACGCAAGGCCCCTGACCGTGTTTGCTGCATGGTCGACAGGGCAAATCGATTTCGAAAATTTTGGTGCTCGCCCGGCTGGGAAATCCGAAAGGCGCTGGCCCCATCAAAGCCAAACAAGGCTTACCGACTTGTTCCGCGACGTGCATCAGGCCCGTATCATTGGAAACCAAAACGCGAGACCGGGCTACGACGTGCGCGCTTTCCATTAAAGACAATTTTCCCGCCATATTTATCACGCGCGATGGGAAAGCCGCGGCCAGCTCTTGCAAAAATTGGTCTTCCGGTCCGCCCAGGACTACGAAGCGCGTATCGGGACAAGCGGCCACCAAGGATTTCCAATGCTCCATCGGCCAACGCTTGAGCGGGAAGGCGGCGCTCGGCGCGAGCGTAACGAATTCACCTGGCGGAAGTTGCGCAAGCACTTTTTCTTTTTGCGCCGGATCTAAAAAGAGCTGTGGCGCAGGAGGTACGGCCACGCTCAATCCCCAATGTTTCAAAGGTTCGAGCAAAGCGAATTGCCCGGAAAATGGGTTCGGGAATAAGTTTTTTCTGAAATTGAAGAGCATGAAACGACGAAAGCGGTAAATCGAGCGTCGCAAGAACTTCTGCTGCCCCGTCCAACGCCGCCAGCCCAAAAACCCACCGAGCATCAAACTTAAACCGTGAGACCGTAAATTATTATGAGCATCGTAAATGTGCGTGAATTTTTCTTTGCGTAGTTGCCGAGCCAAGGCCCGCAGATCTGAAAGTCCCGCACCCTTATTCACCGACCAAACCTTCGCGAGGCGCGGATGCCCAAGCAATAAGGGTTCGAACTCGGCGCGCGTGACCCAATGAATTTCGGATTGGGGAAACGATTCGCCCAATCGGCCAGCGACGCTAAGTGTTTGGAGGACGTCTCCGAAACTGGAGAAACGGATGATCAAAATTTTCATTCCCCGCAAGCTTAGCGGGTTTCGCGCGTGAGGTAAACCTGATTACGGGTGTAGAAGGTGCGCTTCAAGCGCATAAATTTTTCGGTCGTGACTTTTTTGCCGAGTTGCTGCTGCAGCTCTTTCATAAACTGAGATTCGCGCTGCCGCATCTGCGCCGGCATGCCTTTTAAACGACTTAGATCTTGAATTAGAACGATCTCTTTGGTCGCGATATCGCTGACGGTCTTCGCCTCCAGCTTCCATTCCTTTGTGGCAGCGCGGCTCAGATCCTTAATCCACAAATTACGGAAGTCCATGTTCAGTTCAGCGTCGACGTAGTTCGAAGTCGAAAGCACATTGTCGGTGTAGGTCTTCTTAAATCCCGGCGTCTTTCCGGCTTCCGGGTTCACGGGATCAACGGCCGGCCTGTTCGGCACGGCCACCGGGGGCGATGGTGCGGTTTCGATCTGACTCGCCATGGTGCGCGCACCATTTCTCTTCAAATAAACGGACGCATAGAAGGCCACGGCCATAAACAGAGCCAACACAAAGCCACCCACAGCGATACGCTGCCAGGGTCCGTCATTACTGGCGCGCGGTCTTTTGCGGCGCTCGATGATCGGCGGTGGTGGTTTCGGCGCAGAGGTTGAAGACGCTTCCACCGTTTTCGTTTCTCCGCTAGGCGGGGCCGATGTTTCTTTTAGAATGACTCGGCGGACGATAGAGGCCAATTCGCTGTCGAACTCCAAAAGCATGTCTTTACTAAAGGGTCGCTGAGTCCAAGCCTTGCCCTTTTGTTCGGCCAGGCCGCGCGAAGCGGTCGTCAATTGGCCGGCGGCTTCGCTCTTCCACTTTTCGAATTTTCGCGAATCTTCTTCGCGCTGCTCTTTGAGTTGACGCAGGGACTTCAATTTAAGTTCGGCGACTTCGTTCTCGAGTTGCAGTTTAAAATTCTTTTTGTCGCCGTCGAAGTGATTGAAAGATTCCTTAAGCTTTTCTTTTTCGGATTGAAGGCGCGCAACATCCTCTTTAAAGGCGGCCAATTCCTTACGCAAATCCACGCTTGTGTCTTTTTCCAAGCGGGCCATCTGCATTTGCAGTTTAAGATCCGCGAGTTCACGATGCATGCGCTCAAATTCTTCGCTGCGATTTTCTGGCGAAGCGTCAGGGGAAACAAGAGGACGAATGTCTGTGGCGGTGAATTCAGGCACCGCGGGCTGGGGTTTGACGACCGGCGCACGCACCAAGTTTGGCTCCATACCCATGGTGGCCGGGCAATCGCCCAATTTTACGATGTCGAGTTCGCGCACCAGCATGGGCTTCAGCGGCGGTAAGCGAATCCCATTCAATGTGGTCCCCGAAACCGTGCCTAAATCCTGCACCCAAATACGTCCACCTTCGCACCAAGCGCGCGCGTGTTCACCCTGCACACTGGGATGGCTGAGCACCAGGTCACAATGGGACGCACTTCCCACAGTCGCGGTAGACTTGGCAATCGGGACGACTTGAGTCCCTTTCGCATCGAAGATTTTGATTTTCAGAGTGGCCGAGAACATAAATACATTTCGGAAATTTTTGACTCTGTAATGACGAGACTTTAGACTGACTTCGCGGTCGATTCTCGACCTAACCTCGACCTTGGGAGCAAACTTATGCGTTTTTCTTTATCAACCCTGGCCTTCAGTCTCGCCGCAGCTTGTTCTTCGCCATCTAAAACGGCCAACACCCTTGAAGCCAAAGACTCACCCGTCACCGAAAAGGCAGCGGCCGCCATTACGAAAGCGAGTGATCAGGCGGTACAGTCCATGACCGCCGCAGCCAAGGCCGAATGCTCTACCAAAGGTGACTCGCGCATCCTTGAAGTGCGCCAAGCAGGAAAAGGCTGCGAGTTGGCCTATACAAAGAACGGCAAAGAGGATGTCGTCGCTTCCGCCGCTAGCGGCAGCGCTTATTGTGAAACCACGATGAATAAAATCCGCGAGCGCCTCAAGGGTGCGGGTTTCGATTGTAAGTAATCTGTCGGGGAAACAAGACCTACGTCCGAATCTGCGTTGGAATTGTGTCAGATCGCAGCTCGAACCCGAAACTTTAAAAACTTCCTTGTTAGGCTTATTTTGTAAGCCAACAAGGAAGTTGCATGATCCGGTCTCTCACGTTTACGTGCCTGGTTCTAGTCTTCTTAAGTCAGTCCGCTCTCAGCATGACGCTCTCTTCGACCGAGCGTCCTTACTACCCAAGAGACTTTTATAGCAAGATTGCCAGTGGACAGCGCGACACAGATCTTAAAAATGAGATCCACAAAATTCTCTCCTCCGTGCATGTGGTGAACCCTGGCCAAAACGATTCGCTGGACAACACCTGTCCAAACAATAAGACTTGTTATCGGCACATCAGCTTAGGCTACGGCCCCGCCCGCCGCTTACTGTTCGGCAAACTTCATCTTGAGCAAACCAATCAGGGCTACGCGATTCGCGACGTCTACTGTCAGCAAATGCTGACCAATGAAGATTTCCGCGGCAACCCACCCGGTCCCGGCGAAATTCCCGATCCTAACGTGATGAACACCGAACACACTTGGCCGCAGAGCCGCTTTTCCGGACGCTTCGACAAGGATCTACAGAAATCAGACCTGCATATTCTTTTCCCCGTTTCCACGAAGTCCAATTCCTCGCGCGGAAACATCGAATTTGGCGATGTGGTCACCGTGACCTCATCACCTTGCCCCAAAGCAGAGCGAGGCTACACGGCCCGCGGTGGACGAAAAAGTTTCTTCGAGGTCCCCGATGCTCACAAAGGCAATACGGCGCGCGCGATTTTTTAGTTCTCGAGTCGCTACCAACTCGCGATCTCCGCGGAAGAAGAAGACAGCCTTAAGGCTTGGCATCGCGCCGACCCGGTCGACAGCGATGAATTGACTAGAAATTCAGCAATCTTCGATCAGCAGAAGGACCGTAACCCCTTCATCGACCATCCGGAGCTAGTCGAGTTGATCTCCGACTTCTAAAGTATCACAATAGGGTCAATGTCAGGATATCCACATTCCGCAAATAATGATTACGCCTTGATCCTGTCCGGCGGCGGCGCCCGCGGAGCATACCAAGCCGGAGCTTTAAGAGCCCTTTTTGAAGTCTGCAAAGACTTAAATAACTTCAATTTGTTTCGTAATATCGTTGGGGTTAGTGCGGGCGCCATAAATGCGTCCTACCTGGCGTCCGAAGCCCACAATTTGGACCAGGCGACCGAGAACATGTGCGCCATGTGGCGCAATCTCACAACTCCGGATGTGTTTCGTACCGACAGCGTAACCGTGGGTCGCACGGCCTGGCGCCTGATGCGCGCGGTGACCCTAGGCGGGTTTAGTAGCAAATTGCGTCCGACGAAATTGGGATTGCTGAACGTTGACCCTTTGCGCGATTTGCTGGCTAAAAATATCCGCTTCGATCAAATACCGACACAGATCAAGGACGGTCATCTCAATTCTTTGTGCATCAGTGCGACAGATTACTCAACGTCCATCGGTGTGACTTTCTTCATGGGTAGTGAAGATCTCAAACCGTGGAAGCGCGTTCAACGCATTGGCATTCGCCAGGACATCGGCATTGATCACATTATGGCGTCGGCGTCGATTCCGATTTTCTTCCCTCCTTGGAAGATCGGCAAACGCCACTACGGTGACGGCTGTCTGCGCAACTCGGCCCCTTTAAGTCCCGCGCG
>JBEIHA010000108.1:0-9403 GCA_040381635.1 Pseudobdellovibrionaceae bacterium | reverse complement strand
TTCAATTTTGACCAAACCTTGCGCCATACTTAAAGCGAGATTCACGCTTTCCTTTAAACGCCCTGTGAATTTAGCGTCGACCACCAAACGATCAATCAAAAGATCAATGTCGTGGGCTTTGTGCTTGGACAATTTCACCGCGTCTTCAAGATCCAGCCACTCACCGTCCACGCGGGCTTTGGTGAAGCCCTTCTTCATCCATTTTTGAAACTCCGCCATAAATTCGCCCTTTTTGCCGCGGGCGACGGGCGATAGAACCATAAACTTGGTGCCGGGCTTCATGCCCATCACCAGATCAATGATTTCTTGCGGAGTTTGTGCTTCTAAGGGGATGTGGTGATTCGGACAATGGGGAACGCCCACGCGCGCAAACAGCAAGCGCAAGTAATCATAAACTTCCGTCACCGTACCCACGGTCGAGCGCGGGTTGGTCGAGATCGATTTTTGATCGATGGCAATGGCCGGTGACAAACCTTCGATGGAATCCACGTCCGGCTTTTTCAACTGCAACAAAAATTGGCGCGCGTAGGTCGATAAACTTTCGACAAAGCGGCGCTGGCCTTCCGCAAAAATCGTATCAAATGCCAAAGAAGATTTGCCCGAACCGCTTAAGCCCGTGATGACCGTGATGCGGTCGCGCGGAATAAAAATATCGATATTCTTAAGATTGTGTTCGCGCGCACCCTTAACGGTGATCCCTTCGATGGGATTGCGCTTAACTAATGCGGCCTTCGCCGGGCGCTGTTCCGCGCGCGGGACTGGCTGAGACGTTTTTTTGGATTTAGCAGATTTCCGTTCGGGATGAACACTCGACAAAGACTACTCCGTCTGACACCGCGGACATATCCCGTAAAGCTCCAGAACATGATGGGTCAGCCGGAAATTATGCTCCTTCGCGACCATCTCTTGCAAGGTTTCGATTTGCGGACTTTCAAACTCAACGATTTGACTGCACTGGATACACGTTAAATGATCGTGATGTCGACGGGGCGTTAACTCATACCTCGCAGGCAAACCGCCCATTCGTACTTCGGTGACCATGTTTTGTTCGGCCATTTTGCGTAGAAATCTGTAGACGGTGGCGAATCCGATTTCAGGATATTTCGCGTTCACCAATTCAAAAACTTCTTGAGCCGTAACGTGCGCGCGGCCGGTCGAGAGCGATTCCAAAATCGCCATACGCTGCTGGGTCACTTTCAAACCCATTTGACGAATCATGCGCCTAAAGGTCGAGGGGTCGACAGGCTCGCGGCGGATCAGCTTTTCGGGTTCAACGGGATTGCGGCCTTTGGTAAGCAATACGTTTAGGATTTCCATACTTTTAAGACTTAGGGTAACTGATAACGATTGTCAATTCAGTATCAGGTGGCCAGCCCCAATTGCTGCAGACCTTGAGGCTGCAGTCGTCCGCGGTAAAATCTCAAGAGCCACTCCGGAACGACCGCTGCCGTCACGCTGGAACCCGCGCTTCGGGTCCATTCAAGCCTTTGCAAGGCTGTGTTGAACAGATCCAACATCGCCGCTTCGTTCGTTAAGGCGTCTTCCACGGCACCGATGATTTCGGTGGTTTTATCGCGTGAAACTTTCAAGACTTTGCGCGCACCTAAGGACTGCCGTGCGGCACTGACGGATTCCAGACCTAAGAATAAAGACCAGGCGCAAAATCTTCGAAACTCAATGTGTTCCATTGGTAGCTGGAGCAAAAACTCGAAAGCTTCCGAAGCATTGGTTTCAGCACTTTTTTCGACCTCGGCGCGTGAGGGAAGCAAATGCCGGCCGACGTTTTCGTCCGTGACCTGATCTTTCAGTAAATTCACTTTTTGCAAAAAAAGCCCGAAGTGATGCGCACGCAAAACCGTCACCTGGTTGATGGGGAAGAGCGGATCCACCTTAGCCAGTAATTTCGCTAACAACTCACCCACGAGCCCCGCCACGAAAAAGCAGTATTGATTCACTTCGCTTAGAGATTTCAAACGCAAGGTCCCCGGGGGATTTGCGTCGGCAAAATATTGCATCCCTAAAGACATGCTTTGAACGAGTTCAACAATCAAATCGCGCACCGGGGGCGGAAGCCGGTGCAGGTCCTGTAAGATCACTTCGGCATCGATAAGCAACGCGCGTTCGTGGCTATTGATATCCCTAGAAAAGATTTGTGCCCAGTCGTTCAGGGCTGTCGAAGCCTTCGCGGATTGAAGTGCGCGATCAAAAAGATGGAAAGCTTTCTTTTGATCTTCTTTAGAAACCCAAGGGGAATCTTCCACCGTGTCGAGGATCCGGCAAAGCAGATAACTCAACGCTACCCAGCCCCGCAAGGGATCTGGCAGTTGGCGGATGCAGAACGCAAAACTGCGACTGACCCGGTCCAAGTGCGTTTGATAAAACTCAGCTTCTTTCAACATTTCTCCAAATGTGGCCGAGGGACCTGTCGGCGTCAAATCAGTTTCTACTTCCCCAACAGATTCTTCAGGGTATTTTTCAATTCTTTCTCGAGCTTCTGCTTGCCGTCGGCCTTGACCTTCTCGACCAGCTTCTTGCTTTCGCACTCAAGAGTCTTGCTTGCGAGCTTTCCGATCACGTCGCTGAGCAGACTGAAACCGGGCCGCATCAAATTGCCTTTGATGGCCAACGGAACGATCAATCGACCCTGGGGATCAGCGTTACCTTCGAGCGCGCAACCCTTCACGGGCGGATCGTTCCAGAAAAATGTGCCCGCAAAATCCCCTTCCATCGACGAAAGAGCCACTTTGCCTTTCGCATTGATTTCGCTGTTGTCGGCGTCGATGCCCACGAAACTTGGAATTTCAACCACGCCGTCATTCAGATCAAATTTCATTTTGACCTGGCCGCGTAAAGGATCAACCTTCATGGGCTTTAGCTTCAATTGCGGCACTTTCGCCATTTGCGCGTTGATCATTTCGCCGACCTTAACACTGCTCAAGACGACGGGCTGGGCCACGGCGTCACCGCGCACTTTGAGCTGCGCCATAAAATCAGGTTGGTCGGGTAACAGGGTGACAAAATCGGCAACGCCCGCGGTTTTACCCACGGCGAAACCCTTAAATTCGGGCTTTGCAAAAGCGATGGCGTCTTCAATCACAAGGTTCAACCAACTGACATTACCTTGAATTTTTGGCTTAAGCAGGAGCATCGGAACGCTTAAGTTTTTTAAGCCAACACTGCCGCCGAAAACTTGCGCTACGTTCACGGTGCTTAAGAATTTCCCGCCGCTCAACAAGCCTTCGACCGCAATGCCTTTCGCGATCAACGGTTCCTTCACGAACTGCGCGATTTGTACCTTAAGATTGAGCCGAGCCTTGCGCGTCAATTCACCGTCGGGCAAAAACGAAGACGCGGGCGAAGGCGCAGGTCCCGCTAAGCCTGGGGCTGCGGGCATCACCGTGGGCGGAGGAAGCATTTTGTATTCTGGGATGTTCACGTCGACGTTGCCGGTAACTAGCATCGGCCAATCGTGCCACGGCTTGGCGATCTCCAGTTTGCCGCGCATCTGAAGTCGTGAATTCAAAGTGCCTTTAGGGATTTTATCCCTGAACTCAGGCATCGCGATCCGCATTTCAGAAAGCGAAAGCGGTCTGGCTTCCAAGTTCACGTCGAGCGTAGGCTGTGGCCCCAGCTCCACTTTACCTTTGAGGCCTAAGTTCCCGATGAAGCTGGTCAAATCCATTTCGTCGATAAGTAGAGATTGCTGAACGCCCCGCACGCCGAAGCGAATACGGAAGGCCGCCTTTTCTTCTTTTCTTAATGGTCCCGCGACCAGGGCCGCCGCACTTAAATCGGCACTGCCGCGCCCCTCCGCGGATTTCACCTGGCCATTGTCGAATTCAAATTTGCCTTGAATATCTGCGACGACTGGACCGCGAATTTTGGCGAGGCCCTCGCGCTCGAAATTCAAAACGCCGGCAAATTTCTTAAGCGCGAACGTATCGACGCGGATTCGGGCCTTCATAGGATCCGTCAGAGGTCCACTGAACGCGCCGCTCAAGCTCAATTCGCCTTGAACCGGCGAAGCCCTTAAGGGTGGAAAAATTCTCTCGGCTCCGGTTAGTGACACGGGTTTTAAAGAAAATTGAATGTCGCCCTGAAGCGGAGCACTCAAGTCTACATTTCCGCCGGCTTTACCCGAAAAATTCCATAGATCAAAAAGCAATTCTTGGATGTTGAGCTTTTGCGCATCACCACCAGCGGCCAAGCTCACGCGCAACGGCAGGCCTGCGGCTTTGCTCAAAAGTTCATCGAAGTTGACGGAAGCCGCCGAAAGATCGAGCGAAGCCTTTAACGAAGGCACCGTCGCGCGCTCCTTCTCATAGGAAAACTTACCGTCGGCTTCCAACTGAAACGGACCAGTCACCGTAGTCTTGTCTTGCTTGTAATTGATATCGGCGCCGACGCCCTTGGCCAGAAAACTCCCCATGGCAGTCCAGCTGGGAAAGGTGTTGTCTTTACTGATCTCGGCTTTGAGTTGAATTTCGCCCCGCCATTTCTTAGCCGGAAAATCGACCATCGGGGGCTCGGGCAGCTGACTTAAGTCCTTGGCCATGACTTCGATCAACCAACGATGGCGCCCCTCGCCCAGCAGACTCGCGCCTTGAACGTTAGCGCTTAGTCCGGCGAGCAAAACTTTGAGATCGGCCGCTTTTACCGATTGCTCGCTGAATGTCAGCTTGTCGGCACTCAAGCGCAGTGGAAGATCTAGGGGGAAAGGCTTTACGCGAAGAGAACCCTCCAGCTGAATTGCTGCTGTCGACTTCATCAAGAGCTTTTGCTCAAACTTCAAATTCAATTTTGACAATGATCCGTATTCGGATTTGATTTCGCCATCCACCACGTTCAGCTTGATCGAGAGGGGCGTGGGCTTAACTGACTGACCTGCGCCGCTCGGTGGCGTCGATACCGGCGGAGCCGACGCCGACAACGGTTTCACGATGACATGCAGTTGGTCGAAATTAAGGCTTAAGGAATACGGCGCCCGGACTTTTAGCAATTCCGCTTCTAAGTTTTGCCATTGGAGGTTTGCGGCTGGGGCGTCAATCACACTGGGGCCTAGCCGCACCAAAGGCGGCCAGCGGTACATAAGGCGCATCGAACCCAGATGCACCTTGGAATCGGGTCCAACTGCGGCGCGCACTTCACCCTGCACAAAATCATGAAAAAGCCCGGCATTAAAGGCCAGAACGGTGGCGATCAACACCACGACCACGAGAACAGGGACTAACAACAGTGCGCGCTTCAGCATTTTCACTCGTGTAGTATAGGAGTTTCGGTTCAGGAAAACACCGACTCTCGTCAGACACGGCCTTGATTATGCATCGCATTTAAAGCGTCTAGGCAGCGATTAGTCACTGACCGAGAAGAGCAATTCTTGATATAAATGACGAGTTGCCTATTTTTTTAGATGGAGTGCACCTTTGGAACGCATCAGTTCTATAAATCGTTCGAACTTAGAATATATCGAATCTCTTTATCAGACTTTTCTCGAAAATCCCGATTCGCTAGAACCCCAGTGGAAACTGTTCTTCGAAGGGGTCGAGTTCGCGCAAAAGCTTCCAGGACAGAGTCAATTTTCAGAAAAAGAGCTCGGCGTTTACAATTTAATTGAGCACTATCGTGATTACGGGCACCTCAAAGCCAAGCTCGACCCACTGGACCTTTTGCCCTTGGCTCAGGACAGTTTTGAACTTAAGCGATTTGGTTTATCCGACGCCGACCTAGACCAATCCTTTGCCGTCGGTAATTTGCTCGGATTGAACAGCGGCGGCACCAAGCTTCGCGACGTCATCGCCTTTTTGGAAAAAGCATACTGCCAAACTTTAACCGCGCAAGTGGCCGAGTGTACGCCTCCCGTGCGCGACTGGTTTCGCGTTGAGTTTGAAAAGACACCGACTCCCTGGAACTTAAAGCCTGACGAGCGCCGCGAAATTTTCAAGCAACTGGCGCGCACCGAAAGCCTCGAGAAATTTATCCACACCCGTTACGTCGGCACCAAGCGCTTTTCGATCGAAGGTGGCGACGCCTTGATCCCGATGCTCGAACGAAGTGTGCAAGCTGGGACGGCCATGGGTTTGGAAGAAATCGTCGTTGGCATGGCCCACCGCGGACGCATCAACGTTTTGGCTAACTTTATGGACAAAGGCCTTCCCATCATCTTTTCGGAATTCGATGGCACGGCTTTCGAGAACACGGATTATGACGGCGACGTAAAATACCATATGGGTTTTTCCAGCGACCGACAGACCGTGAACGGTCCATGTCATATCTCTTTGGCTTTCAATCCCTCACATTTAGAAGTCGTGAATCCCGTCGTGATGGGAATGGCGCGCGCGAAACAGCGTCGCCGTTTGGACACCAAAGAACGTAAGAAAGTTCTACCGATTCAAATCCACGGCGATGCGGCTTTCGCGGGCCAAGGGGTGGTTGCCGAAACTTTGCAGATGTCCAAGCTTCAAGGTTACACGGTGGGTGGTACCATTCACATCATCATCAATAATCAGGTGGGATTCACCACCTCCCCGCGCGACGCGCGCTCGACCACTTACTCTTCGGATGTGGCTAAGACCATCAAAGCTCCGGTTCTTTTGGTGAATGGCGATGACGCCGAGGCTTGCGTGCGTGCGATGGATATCGCTTTGCGCTTCCGCCAAGAATTTGGTGAAGACATAGTCATCGACCAAATTTGCTATCGCCGCTACGGCCACAACGAGGGCGACGAGCCGGCGTTCACCCAGCCGGTCATGTACGACAAAATCAAGGCTCACCCGACCCTGATGAATCTTTATCTGGATCAGTTGAATGCGGCAGGCGTGATGAAAAAAGAAGAAGGCTTGGCCTTTTTCGAGGAAAAGATCCAAAATCTGCAAAGCCTCTTGGACTCGACCCGCAAAAACCGTCCCGCGGTGAAGCCCAACGCCTTCGCAGCCCAATGGTCGGGCCTGCGGCGCGGACGAATCGAAGACTTCGACAAGAGCTGCGACACCAAAGTGCCGATGGCTTTGCTCGAAAAAGTCGCTGGCGTTCTGACCGAAGAGCCCAAGAACTTCAATCTGCATCCGAAACTGCAAAAGCTTTTGCATGCACGCAAAGAAATGGCTTCGAAGGGCACTTTAGATTGGGCGATGGGCGAACTTTTAGCCTACGGCACTTTGTGCGCCGAGGGCACGCCAGTCCGACTGAGCGGTCAGGATTGCAAACGCGGCACCTTCACGCATCGTCAGGCCGTTTACTTTGATGTTCATGACAATTCTGAATACTCACCTTTGTCGACCCTTAATCCCGAAAAAGGCGAATTTGTAATTTACAATTCGCTGCTTTCAGAAATGGCGGTCGTTGGCTTTGAATACGGCAATTCTTCTTCGGATCCGACCTTTATGACGATCTGGGAAGCGCAGTTCGGTGACTTCGCCAACGGGGCACAGATTGTGATCGATCAGTTTTTATCATCCGGTGAAGAAAAATGGATGCGTGGCACGGGGCTGACACTTTTGCTTCCGCACGGCTACGAAGGTCAAGGGCCCGAGCACTCCTCTGCCCGGCTTGAGCGTTTCTTGCAATTGTGTGCTCAGGCCAATATGCAGGTTTGCAATTTGACGACTCCGGCAAATTTGTTTCACGTTCTTCGTCGGCAGATGAAGCGCGACTTTCGAAAACCTTTAGTGATCATGTCGCCGAAATCACTCCTTCGTCATCCGAAGGTCATTTCTTCTTGGCGCGAATTCACCGACGGCGTTTTTCAAGAAGTCATCGCGGACCCGAAAGTTTCGAATATGAAAGATGTCGAAACGCTGGTGCTGTGCTCGGGCAAAATTTATTACGATCTCGACGCCGCACGCGAAGGATCGGTGAATAAAGAGGGCGGCAAAGAAGCGCCAAAGTACAAAGACACCGAGCACATCGCCCTCGTGCGTATGGAACAGATGTATCCGTTCCCGCGCGTGCAGCTCACCCCTTTCTTAAACGGCTTGCCGAAATTAAAGAAAGTGATTTGGGCGCAAGAAGAGCCGAAGAACATGGGCGCCTATTCGCACTTGTTCCCCCGTATTGACGAATTGCTGATCGAATTGGGGAAAAAGAATCTGCGCGTCGAATACATCGGCCGCACCGAGCGGGCGAGCCCCGCGGTCGGTAGTCCCTATCAACATTTAAAAGAACAGACCGCAATTATTGATGCGGTTTACAAAAGCTAAAGCGGGAGAATCAACGTGGCTACAGCACAAATTAAAGTTCCAGCGGTCGGCGAATCGATCACTGAAGGCACGATCGCCAATTGGACGAAGAAAACCGGCGATTACGTGAAGCAAGGCGAAGTTGTTATGGTTTTAGAAACCGACAAAGCCAGCGTTGAAGTCGTCGCCGAAAACGCAGGCACCATCACCACCAAAGCCAAAGCCGGCGACGTGGTAAAAATCGGATCCGTGGTGGGTGAGATTGATACGGATGGCAAGGCCGCTTCCGCCACGGCTTCGGCGACCGCTGACGCGAAACCCGCGAATGGTGCATCGAAAACAACCGCTGCACCCGCCGCGCCGGCCGCACAATCGCGCCCCGCAAGCACTCCCCCGCCCGCTTCAACAAGTCGCGGCCTGACTCGTACCAATACTATGAGCCCGGCTGTGCGCCGGATCGTGACTGAAAACAATTTGAATCCCGAAACGATTGCAGGCTCTGGCCGCGGGGGACGCTTAACGAAAGCCGACGCCATGTCTGCGGGTGCCGGTGGTGAAAGTACCGCCGTCGTCTCAAGAGAGCCCGCGGGCGCAAGCGTTTCTCCGGTGGCATTTAAAGCCCCTGTACCGCGCACTTCGACCGGTGAAGAAATCACGCGCGAACCGATGACGACGATTCGAAAGCGCATCGCGCAACGCTTAGTCGAGGCCCAGTCGACAGCGGCCATTCTGACCACCTTCAACGAAATCGACATGACCGAAGTTATGGCTTTACGGACCAAGTACAAAGAGAAGTTCGAAAAGAAATACGGCATCGGCCTGGGCTTCATGGGCTTTTTCGTTAAAGCCGTCGTCGAAGCTTTGCGAACTTACCCGAAAGTGAATGCTTTTATCGACGGTGGGGACATCGTCTATCACAACTACAATAACATTGGCGTGGCGGTCGGCACGGAAAAAGGCTTGATGGTCCCGGTGTTAAAACACGCAGAACACATGTCGCTGGCCGAAATCGAGATGACGATCAAGAATTACGCCGTGAAAGCCCGCGACGGCAAGATCTCGATCGACGACTTGAACGGCGGCACGTTCACGATTTCGAATGGTGGGACTTATGGATCATTGATGTCCACGCCTATACTGAATCCCCCGCAAAGCGGAATTTTGGGCATGCACAAAATTGAAGACCGCCCTGTGGCTAAAAATGGACAAGTCGTGATCCGTCCGATGAT
>JBEIHA010000107.1:0-9577 GCA_040381635.1 Pseudobdellovibrionaceae bacterium | reverse complement strand
AGGGTCAAGGTCCCGATGATGTTTCATTTGTTTCGTGGGAAGGTTCGCTCACGGCGATGAGTCATATTCTTGAGGTGGGTGCGCGCAATCAATTCGAGGGCTGGGAAGCCCGCTTCGACTACGATGGACAACGTGCCGATGGCGGTTCGTACATCAACGTCGACAGATATGAGGCTAGCTTCAAGCAACTTTGGAATTTAGGTAATTTCGCGCCGCCGTTGTTGGTGCTAGGGACGCGGTTCGACTTGGCGGCCGTGGACAGTCGTAACATAGTCGCAAAGCTGCCCAGCGAGTACCGGGTGTTTTACGGCGGGGATGAGAACCTCAGGGGGTTTGGTCGCAAGGTTCTAAACAATGCCGATTTCGGCTACCTGACCGCCGCCTACTTAGGCTTTGAATTGCGCCTGATCGAAGAATTGCCCTATCGACTCGAGCCTTTTTTGCTCTATGACGTCGCCAAGCTGGGCGATGGCCGTTACAATCTGAACGATCCTGTGTTTACATCATGGGGTCTGGGGCTTCGGTGGGCTTCTCCCTTTGGAACTTTGCGCGGGTCGGCCGCGCGTGGGGAGATTTTCAATGAAGACCAAGTCGCCGATTCTTATCCGCAAGAATGGGTCTACTTTTTCAGCTTCGGCCAGGAGTTCTAAGTGAGGGAGGACATATGGATGAAGCGCATCAAGCTCACCATCAAGAGCCTTCTGATTGTGGTGATGGTGTTGCTGTTCTCGGCGGTGGGGATAGCTTTATGGGCCGCTAATAACCCGCGCCAAGCGTTCTCTCTCGTTGAAAAGTACATCCTACCGGAAGACCTTTCGATCAAATGGGAAGCCATGGATTTTCAAGCGAAGCGTGCCAATTGGCTGCACTGGGACATCGATTGGTCGGTGAACAAACTTTTTATAGAAAAGCAAAGTCCGCAAGTTACGATGCCAGTCGATCAAGCCGCGATACGATTTACCCTGAGTATTTTCGAAGACGGTCCGTGGTTTTCCTTTCGCGAGATCAAAGCCTTAGTCGGCCAAAACGCATCATTCAAAGCCTCCCCCGAAACTTCGACATCCACGGCAAAGCAGAGTCCTTTCGAACAATTTCAGTCTTACATGGGATATTTTCGGCGGGCTTCGGCCTGGTTAGCGGTGGATGTCTTTGACGTGCAGGTGCCAAAACTCACTTTGCCAGGAGCCCCGCCCGACGGGGGCACCATTTTATCGGTCAAGCTCTTTAAGCCCGGCAAAGACAAAGCGACCGGCACTGCGAGCTATGCGCTGACCTTGATGGCCGGTGATATCAAGGCCACCGGTGAAGGTTGGTTTGATGCTAACAAAATTGACAACTCCTCGGCTCCGTTCGTATTGCTCAATGCGGATGTCACCGGTCCGAAGTGGCAAAGCAAAATTCAAATCAACGGTATCATGCAGGGCGAAAATGCAAACTTCGTGGGAAAGGCCGATGCTTCCTACGGTGATCCAGGCAAGACCGTTAAAGTGCAGCCGAAATTTAATCTACTTCTAAGCGCCGCCGAGGCCACCTTCAAACTAGAAACCGCAGTCGCCGATATTCCCGGTCCCTTAGTAAAACTCGAAAAGCTTGAAGCTGAGCTTCATGTCCCCTTCGACAAAGGCTACCTGTGGAGCGAGCGTCCCGCGACCTTTAAAATCTGGAGTGCGGCCGATTTATTTTTCATCGATAAAGACATGCGGCCGCCACTCGAGAAAGCTTGCCGTTGTAAAGTTCCTGAAAAGTTGGTGGTGACTTATGATGGGCGCACTTGGTTCGGATTGATGCTGGGCCAATCAGACAATCCTGTGACGGTCCTCGAATCCAAATTGTCGCTGGAAGGCGTCGACAATAAATTGATCAACGTGAATTTGAACGCTCATTTAAAGATAAAAAAATCTAAAGAACAATGGCTGCTCGAACCCCGCATGGATTCCCAGGTCACGGTTCAAAGCTTTCAGGGCTTAAGACAGTTTCTGGATGCGCGCAACGTGATGATTCCTGCGCCGTTCGATATTTTGGATGGCACCGTAACCCTGACCGCGCGCGGGGTGGTTGATCACGACCACAAGTTGATCCGCGCCGCGGTTGACGTGAAGACGGATCTGACATCGGCCACGCAAGCTGTTTCGCTGGAGACCACGACCCGGCTGGAATTGGCGCGCAACTTCAAATCCCTAGATGTCTTCGTTCAATTGCTGATCAAAGAAATGAAAATAGAATTGCCGCCCATCGACCCCATTCGCGGAATTCCCTCGCTCAAAGCCGATCCGCGCTTGGTGTTCAAGGCGCCAAAGTCGACCGGGCCAGGGAATTTCAAGCTGCGCGTCTTTTTTGATGTGAAGACGGCCAGCTCGGGTTCAGTCAAGTTGCTATCCAAATTAGCAAACCCCTACGCGCCCGTGACCATCGATATCAATAACAACAGTAGAGGCGAATCTTCGGGATCGATCCGACTCGAACCCTTCAGTCTTGTCTACCTTCGTCGCACGGTCATCGTCGAGCGCCTGCAAATGAATTTGTCCGAAGATGAAAACGGCGACTTCCCCATCGGTGGGCGCTTGCGCCTAGACCAGACGGCCTACAAGATCTACGTCGATCTGGCTGGTACTTTGGATTCGCCGATCGTTAATTTGAATAGCGAACCATTTCTCCCGCGGGCGGATATCATATCGGTTCTGCTTTTTAACCGCGTCAACGATCAGCTGGTTTCTGCCGACGCCGATACTGCGGGCAGTTTCCAGGCCGCCCTGGCTGACCGCGCGATCGGTTTGCTTGGGCTTTGGGCCTTTGCGACCACTCCGATTCGCAGTTTTTCCTACAATGCTGTGACCAAGGTTTACACCGCCACCATCCAATTGGCCGACGGCCTGACCGCGGGGGTCGGCACGAATTGGGAGAGGGCCGCGCATCTTGAGGTGCGCAAGCGCGTTTCGCGGCGCTGGGTTTTGACCGCGTCTTGGAGCCCCACCGAGGACCGCGAACAAGTCGGCAAGCTGGTCTTGCAGTGGGAGGAGAGATTCTAGTAGGCTTGAAGGCATGTTCTTAGTTTTAAAGTGGCTGCGTTGGCCGATTGCGATTTTATGTCTTTGCGTCTTAGTCCTCGGTGGCGTTCTTGTTTTCAATTCCCAATGGGTTAAAATCGAAGCTGTGCAGATTGATCTAGCAAAAAACTCGAACGAAGATTTACTTTTTCAGCGAATCCGTCAAAGCCTGACATCACAGTTTAAAAGTTACGAGGGGCGATATTTTTGGCAGGTCCCGCTCAAGACCGTTTTTGAAATCACTAGTAAAGATAAGCGAGTCAAAGCGGCAGCCGTCTTTCGCGAATTTCCCTCGAGACTCAGGATAGAGATTGAGCCACACACGCCGATGCTGGCGTATTTGGCGCGTGATGGACGAATCTATCCGGTCGCCACGGATGCCACTCTCTTGCCCGCGCTGCCTGTCGCCGACGCACCGGACTTGCCGCTTCTGCGTGGTGATGAATTGAACGACGAATTAAGTTTACGCGAGAAAGCTCTCGAGCTGTTGCAGACCTTTCCGGATGACGGACTGATGGCGAAGTATAAAGTTTCTGAAATCATCCACACTAAGAAAGATGGCTTCAATGTTTTTATCAACGGTGCAGATGCCGAAGTGCAAATGGGCGACACCGACTTTGGTCCAAAGGTGAGTCGAGTGCAAAAGGTGCTCGGCTACCTGGACTCTCGTAACATTAAAGGCCGCGTCATCGACGCTCGCTTCTCAAAGAAAGTTGTTGTCAGAGTGCGTAAAGCTCCCTAGCCTTAAATACAGGGGATACGGAAGTCCCAGGACTCACAACGTTTTTTGGTTCCTACTTTCTGGTGTCGAGGGTCACATATGGCAAAGGATGCCACTTCGCAAACTCAAGTTCTCGCCGGTCTAGATATTGGTACGACCAAAGTCGCCTGTGCGATTGGCCGTTTCGAACCAGACAAAAACGGCGGTCGACTAAATATCATCGGTGTAGGAACAGCTCCTAATTCCGGAATGCGCCACGGTGTCGTAGTGAATATTGACGCCACTTCCGAAGCCATCAAAAAAGCAAAAGAAGAAGCCGAGCTCATGGCTGGCCAGACGATCCACGAAGTGTGGCTGTGCACGGGCGGACAGCATATTCAAAGCTTCGCTTCCAGCGGAATGGTCGCGATTCGTAACAAAGAAGTTCAACAAGACGACATTGATCGCGTGATTGAAGCCGCGAAAGCCGTGGCCATCCCGCAAGATCGGCAAGTTCTGCACGTGCTGCCGCAAGATTTTCGTATCGATGGCCAAGTGGGCATCTTCGATCCCATCGGCATGGCGGGAGTGCGTTTAGAAAGCAGCGTATTTATTATAACGGGTAGCCAGTCTGTTATTCAAAATGCGATGAAGTGCACACAGCGCGCAGGCCTTAAAGTCGAAGGCATCGCTCTTCAACAATTGGCTTCAAGCATGGCCGTATTGAGCGCCGACGAAAAAAATCTGGGCGTCACGTTGGTCGACATCGGGGGCGGCACTTGTGACATGATCACTTTCTTCCAGGGCAGCGTCATTCATACCGGTTTGTTGGCGGTTGGCGGGCAAAACTTTACGCACGATGTGGCCATCGGCTTAAAAACTACGCAGAACCATGGCGAAACACTTAAGAAAAAATACGGTTGCGCTTTGCCGGAGATGGTCAGCGAAGACGAAGCCATTGAAGTTGAGAGCGTAGGCGGCCGCAAACCACGCACTCTCATGCGGCGCGACCTGTGCGAAGTTTTGGAAGCCCGCGCCGAAGAAACTCTCGAACTGATCCACTTAGATTTAGAAGAAAAAGGACTGTTGACGAAACTCGGAAGCGGAGTTGTGCTTACCGGTGGAGGAAGTCTTTTGCACGGTCTCGTCGAAATGGGCGACTTCGTTCTCGATGTGCCGGTGCGCCGAGGTTGGCCGGAAAAAGTGGGCGGGTTAGTCGACGTAGTTCGTCAACCCTCTTGCGCCACGGTCGTAGGACTCTTGATGTACGGATTGTCCGTCCAAGAAAAAGACAGTGCCCTAAGATCCGACATTAAGGTGTCGGATTGGACAAAGAAGATGAAGAATTTGTTTGGGATTTAATATTGCGGGCGCGCGCGAGCGCACCCTGTGAATTTCGAAGGGGAGACAGGATGTTTGAGCTAGAAGAGAACGCGAATTTCGGTGCGAGCATTAAGGTTATCGGCATCGGCGGCGGCGGCGGCAATGCCGTGCAAACGATGATCGAAGGCGGCTTGCAAGGTGTGGAATTCGTGGTCGCGAACACCGATCGTCAAGCGCTGGCTCACAACAAAGCCGAAGGCAAAATCAATCTTGGTCGCGAGCTAACCAAAGGCCTTGGTGCCGGTGCGAATCCAGAAATCGGCCGTCGTGCGGCCATCGAATCTTACAACGACATCGTCGCCAAGCTTGAAGGCGCGGACATGGTTTTTGTTACGGCGGGCATGGGCGGCGGAACCGGTACGGGCGGCGCACCTATCGTTGCGAAAATTGCGAAAGAGCTCGGTGCTCTTACTATTGGCGTCGTGACCAAGCCTTTTATTTTCGAAGGCAAAAAGCGTAAGAAGCATGCCGACGACGGCATTCGCGAATTGCAAGAAAACGTCGACACCTTGATCGTGATTCCCAATCAAAAGCTTTTGACCGTGGCCAGCGAACGTACACCGTTGCTGGAAACTTTCCGCAAAGCGGATCAAGTTTTGCTTCACGCCGTTAAAGGGATTTCGGATCTGATCAATATCCGCGGGCTGATCAACTTAGATTTCGCCGATATCCGTACGGTCATGCAAGCCAAAGGCATGGCGATCATGGGTTCAGGCTGGGCGAACGGCGACAATCGCGCGGTCGAAGCCGCGACTCAGGCGATCTCTTCGCCGTTGTTGGAGAACATCTGCATCGACGGCGCGACCGGTATTATTATCAATGTGACCGGCGGCCCCGATCTGACTTTGTGGGAAGTGAACGAAGCTTCGACGTTGATCACCGAAGCGGCTCATCCGGATGCAGAGATCATCTTCGGTGCCGTGATCGACGAGAACATGGCCGATGCGGTTAGCGTGACCGTGATTGCGACCGGCTTCGGCACGAATGCGATTAAGACGGCCTCCGAGCAAATCAACAAATTACACCAAGCGACCGATGTTCAGACGCAAGCTCAGCTGATGAACGCGGGCATGCAAAGACTGCAGCAGGACATGGGCAACCAGGGTTATGAAAACGTCAATTTAAGTTTAGACAATTCGCAGCCGGAAATGCCGATGTCGATGCCTCCGCCCGTGGTTCAGGAGCATCGCCCGGCGGTTATGCATCAGTCCCAGCCAGCTCAGCACGCGCAGCCTCATTTTCCGATGAACCCGCCTTCACTGCAGGCTTCGGCAGGCGTGGCCCGTGATCGCTCGCTTCCGCGTGAGGCTCTTTTGGCCAAGGCCCGCGCTTACCGCGAGAGTCAGGTGAACCGCGGTGGGCATGATCAGCCCGAGCAATTGTCCATGAATATGGATGAAGGCACTCCGCAACGTTTGCAGCCCGAACCCGCGCGCTCACCTTTTGAGAGCGAAAGCCTCGAAGTCCCTTCCTACTTGCGTCGTAAACGCAGCGGAAATCTCGATCAGCCCGACGGAATGGAATAAAGAGGGCGCGACACCGCGCGCTCTCGATATTAGCTTGGGCGCGACACCGCGCGCTCTTGATGCTAGCTTGGTCTGGTGATCAGGGCCTTATTCGTCTCCGATATTCATATTCAAAGTCCGACCGATGCACGCGCCGAATTGTTTCGTCGCTTCGTCCTTAGTTGCCAAGCCGATCCTCCGACCCATTTGTTTCTGGTCGGAGATATCTTCGATCTTTGGGTTGCAGACCGCGATTACTTTGTGTCCGCCTACCAAAGCTTGATCGATGAATTGGTGAAGTTAAAAAAGCTCGGCTGCGAAATCCATTACTTCGAAGGCAATCACGATCTCGATCTTAGATTGTACTGGCAACACAAGCTCGGCTTCGATGTGCACAGCGAAGCCGCCTTCTATCAGCTCGGCGATTATCGGCTGCGCGTCGAGCACGGGGATCAGATGGATCCAGAGGACCGCGGATATCTATGCTTACGCTGGCTGTTGCGCACACCGTGGGTGCGCTTTTTGGGACGGACCCTTCCTAATCGATCGGTGGCGTGGATTGGCCGCCGGGCTTCTTTGGCTTCGCGGGATTACACGACCAACTTCAAAAGTGCCAGCGATGGTAAAGTCCGCGATAAAATTAGCGCGCATTCCTTGAAGGTTTACGCGGATCGACCGTTTGATTTCCTTATCAGCGGTCACGTGCATGTCGCCATGGATTCAGAGATTCCTTTAAAGGATGGAAAAACCTTTCGTTGTGTAAACACGGGAACTTGGTTGAAAGAAGCCTTGGTTTTCGTGATGGACGACGGCGCGGGACGACTGATACCGGTAACAGATTTTATTAAGCATAAATAAGCATAAAACAGCCCAGGAATGGACCTAGCTTTTTGTTTTCAGCTTTTCCGCTAGAATTTTCAGCTCAGTCATTATCGGAACAAGCTCGTCATTCTTACGCAATTCGCGTTTAGCGTTGTAATTGCCATTCTGCAATTCTTGAATGTAGGCGCAGATCGCGATAACCGGGCCACCCACGAGCTGACCCAGGACGATCATGTAAAAGACGGTGCTAGTGACAAAAGCAAAGAAGCTCAGAAAGAAAATCACCGCGATCAAGAACAGGCGGTCTTGCAGAATGGCCGAAACCATCGGATCAGGAATATTAGCCGCGACCGAATTCACTTCTCCTAAAAGCCTTGAGGCATAGGCCATTAAGATTCCCAAGAACGCGATGCCGCCCGCGAAGACATGCAGGTAATAGCCTTTCGACAGACCGGCCATCTTGACATAATTCGCGACTTTGCGTTGTTCCATCCCCATGGCGTTTCTCCTTAAGGTTTAATCTTAGCGGAGAATTTACCAATGACAACGGGAAGTCCTTCGAGCAGAACCACAATCGTGAAATACGAAACGATGTAGGCCCAAGGGCGGTAAGTCGATCCGCTGGCTTGAGCCAGATGAGAGCAAAGAAAAACTAGCGGGAAATGAAGAAAGTAGACCAAGAAAAAGCGTCGGTTCACCTGGCAACGCGAGATCCACGCGGCCGCTCGCGAGGCCACGAGTCGTTCCTGGACCACGTTAGTCAACGACACGCGCACAAAAAACCAAATCCAGATCTGATGAGCCCAGAATTCAAGCGGAGGACGGCGAAAAACATAGCAGCCGAAGTCCGTGCCGAGCGGGGTCACGTAGTACGCACCCATAAACGGAATAGCCGCCAATAAAGCCAAGGCCCATAAGGCCCCTTCCGCGCGCGACATCGAATCAAAGTCGGCTCGATTTTCGCGCACGAGCACACCGACCGAAAAGCCCAACAGGGGATAGGCGATCCAAGGTAGCAATGGCCAATCGGCCATCGTGCCGTGGCCGAGGCAGTTCCCCCAAAGGGCGGCCTCAAGTCGTGGCGAGAGAGCCGGCCACAGACCTTCGAGCTTCCAAAACGGAATATTGACTAGGGTAAAGCTGAAGAGCGCCAAGGCTTTGGTGGGAATGCGAATCGCTTTAACCAAAGCGATTGCAAAAACCGTGACCAGAAGAAACTGGTAGATATCCCAGGTGTCCGTCACCTCTTCGGTGGCGTAGGTCCACACCACCAAAAAAATCAGCAGCAGAATCCAAAGGTAATTCCATTTTCTTGAAAGAGCAGGTTTTAAGCCATAAAGAAAAAACGAGATGAAGACGATCGTAAATCCGCTGAACACCAGTGCGCGCGCGTAGATCTCAAATGGATCCAGCCATCGGCTATCCACGGCCACATCCATATGCCCAAATTCCCCCCAGAATCCATAACTCAGATGGAAAACTAAAATCGCATAAAAGGAAACAAACCGGATCAAATCAATCCCAAGAATCCTAAAGGTACCCGGTTCCTTTTCCGCGTTTATAGGGAGTTTGATCATGCTCCTAAAGCGATTCAGCGAGCAATTGTCGAGCGTGTTCTAGGCTCGTTTTTGAGATTTTTTCGCCAGAAATCAGACGCGCGATTTCGTTCACTCTCTCGTCCTTAGCGAGCAGAGTGACGGACATGCGCTGACCACCACCTTTTTGAGCGCGTTTATCGATAAGAAAATGCTGATCAGCGAAGCTCGCGACCTGGGGTAGATGCGTGACGCAAATCAGTTGCTGACCTTTGGCGATCGTTTTTAGTTTACGCCCCACTTTTTCAGCCGTCTGGCCACTGACGCCGGTGTCAACTTCGTCGAACAAATAGGTACGGGGACGATCGCTAGAACCGATGACCCGCTTGAGCGACAGCAAAATACGCGAAAGCTCGCCGCCGCTGGCCACTTTGGCTAGGGATTTGGGTTCATCTTTTTTTGAAGCCTGGATCATAAATTCAACGTCGCTTTGACCGGTGGAAGTCCAATGATCGCTTAAGCGTACGGACACGCTAAACGAAACACCCTTCAAAGTCAGGTCGAGCAATTCGTCGTTGACACCTTTTT
>JBEIHA010000106.1:0-9586 GCA_040381635.1 Pseudobdellovibrionaceae bacterium | reverse complement strand
GCTTAATCAAAATCTATAAGAACGGTGATGCCTATTTCTGGATCGGTTCGCCTGGCGAAGAAGCCTTCGGCGTTCCGCTGGGTTTATTGGCGCACAAAGGCCATGGCCCTCAATACGACTATCTGCATTTGCACTACCGTGGGACGCCCACATTGACGGCCATGGGCATGCCCATGATCGATTCGATCCGCTTGATTATGAACAAGGCCACCGATCCCAGCACGGGTGGCCGAAATTTTTGCAATCATTATTGTTTTCCGCAGTGGAACGTTGTGCCCGTTTCTTCGCCCATAGAAGTGCAGTACGGCACGGCGATGGGGACCGCACACGTGCAAAAACGTGTGAAGGGCGGCAAGGGTATTTCGATCGTCACGGGCGGTGACGCCGGAACGGCCGAGGGCGATTTCGCTAGCGCCATGATCTGGGCTTCTCGACCTGGCAATGAGTTACCGATGCTAATGACCGTGCAAAATAACCAATGGGGCATTTCGACCGATTACAAAAGCCAGCATGGTGAAACGCATATCGTGGACCGTGCGAAGGCTTTCCATATCCGCACCCAGATTGTGAACGGTAACGATCCGATTGAAAGTTACCTGATCTTGCAGCAAGAAATGGAATACATCCGTAAAACGCGCAAACCGGTGATGATCGAAGCTCGCGTGTCGCGTTTGTATGGACATTCCTCCGCCACCGGCGCCAATTTGATTCCCGAAGAAGATTGCCTGAAGACTTTCGAAAAGCTGCTGCTAAAAGAAGGCATGATCGAAGAGAAGACGGCTAAGAAAATATGGTCCGATTACGAAGATGAAGCGCGCGAGGCGCAAGATCTAGCGCGCACCGAACCCCCGCCGTCGCAAGATTCAGTGTGGGAAAACGTTTACGCCAATGGCGAAAACGGCGACTGGAGGAAATTCTAATGGCAAGCATGGCTCAGGCCATCCGCATGGCCCTCCACTTCGCGGAAGAGAATATGGGACTGAAAGACGTCTTCGGTCAGGACGTGGGCGCGCCCTTGGGCGGAGTGTTCACGGCGACCCAAGGGATCAAGTGCGCGTGGAATACGCCTCTCGACGAACGTGGGATTATTAGCATGGCCACTGGTATCGCGATGACGGGTGAGCGTTGCGTGGCAGAAATTCAGTTCGCCGATTATATTTTCAATACGATGGATCTCTTAAAAATTGCCGGTAACACCAATTGGGTTTCGAATGGCAATTATGTGCTACCGATGGTCGTGATGACCCCGGTGGGCGCGGGGATCCGCGGCTCTGTTTACCACTCACATTCGTTCGATGCTTGGGCGTCGCGCTTGCCCGGTTGGAAAGTCGTGATGCCTTCGAATGCGAAGGAAGCCTACGGACTGATGCTTTCGGCGATCGAAGATCCGAATCCGGTTTTGTTTTTGAAGCCCAAAGCGCTGATGCGCGTTCGCGGTGAAGAATTGATCCCCGGCGAACCTGAAGATCAGAAAGAATTGAAGAATCGTATCGACGCCCCGATCGGTGACACTCGACAAAAATGGAAGCCCCGTTGGCCCGAGCTTGAAGAATTTAAAATCAAGATAGGCGAAGCCCGCGTGACTCGCGAAGGGAAGCAACTCACTGTTGTCTCTTACGGTCGCCACGTCTTGATGTGCAATAAGGTGGCGGATGATTTGAAGGCGGAAGGGCATTCGGTAGAAGTCATCGACTTGCGTTCGATCTACCCTTATGACTGGCGGGCAATTAAAAATTCAGTGTCGAAGACGCGCAAAGTTTTGTTTGTCAATGAAGACACCGAAGTCACAAATTTTGCCGAGCACTTGGCTTACCGTGTGACGCAGGAATTGTTCTATCAATTGGATGCTCCGCCGCGCGTGTTGGCCGGTAAGAATTTGCCCGGAATCGGGCTGCATCCTAACCTGGAAGAGAATTCGGTCCCGCAAAATCACGACATCGAGATCGCGTGCCGCCAGCTTATCGCGGAAGTGCCGTAAGAGTGGCTCGCAAAAAGCGATCGAAGAAATCCAAGCGCGAGCCCTTCGACAAATATGCGTACTACATCCGGGCAGTGCAGTCGCCCGAGGTGGACTGCCAGTTCGCCTCCGACGCCTACAAAGAATCGCGCGGCCAACGTCCGCGTGTTTTGCGCGAGGATTTTTGCGGCACCTTTGGCATCTGTTGCGCTTGGGTCCGACGTCATAAATTGAATAAGTCCATCGGCATCGATCTGGATGCCGAACCCATCGCTTACGGAATGCAGCATTACTTATCTGAGCTGCGCGAAGCTCAGGCGAATCGCGTGTTGGTGAAGCAAGCCAGCGTGTTCAATGCGCGCGTGCCGAAGGCGGATGTGACTCTCGCATTGAATTTCTCGTTTTTTCTTTTCAAGAAGCGCGCGGAATTGCTTCAGTACTTCAAACGCGCACGCCAGGGACTAAAGCCCAAAGGCATTTTTATCACCGACGCTTTTGGCGGCACGGACAGCCAACAAAATAATATGGAGCACACGAAGTTTAAGGACTTTACTTATTTTTGGGACCAAAAAAGCTATGATCCCATCACGGGCGAAGCACTTTTCCATATTCACTTCAAACGCAAAGGCGAGAGGCCGCGCTTAAAGGTCTTTACCTATGACTGGCGCATGTGGACCATTCCCGAAATCCGCGAGGTCATGAGCGATGCGGGTTTCAAACGCACGCATGTGTATTGGGAAGGCACCACGCGATCGGGTACGGGTAACGGCGTCTTTAAGCGCAGCGAAGTCGGCGAGGAATGCGACGGCTGGGTGGCGTACGTTGTGGGCGAAGTTTAGCGTATCGCTTCTTTCAACTGAGTCTGGTTGAACAAGCTAATCATTTGCAGTCCCGCGGCCGCAAGTTTTTCTTCCCCGCCCTGTTGGCGTGAGATCACGCAAAGCACGTCCTTAACCAGCGCACCTTCTTTGCGTAAATCTTCAGCGCTCAAAATCACTTGTCCGCCCGTGGTGATGACGTCTTCGATAATGCACAGCTTTACACCTTTCAGCGACTCCAGCCCCTCGGCGACACGGCAGGTGCCGTAGGATTTGGCTTCTTTGCGGACGTAGACTGCGGGGATTCCGCTTTCCAAAGACAGTGCGGTGGCGATAGGTATGCCGCCCATTTCGAGCCCCGCCAAGGCTTCGGTGCCGGCGGGGATCAAGGGACGCATGGCCTTGGCGATTTCTTTTAAGATCTTTGGCTGCGCTTCGAATCTGTACTTATCAAAGTATTCTTTCGAAGTGAGGCCCGAGCGAAGTTTAAATTCACCCGTGAGGTGGGCCACTTTATAGATCGCCTGCGCTAATTCACGTGATTCCATTTTGCTCCCTCGAGGCCAGTCTGACACTCGACTAAAGACTGACTAGGTGTACTTTTGGCCACTGACAAGCTCTTTTCAATAGAAAAACTTATCGCTAACGAGCCTTTTGCTAAGCTTCCCCCACGGGCGTTCTTGGCATGGCACATGCTCTTTCCCTGAAGTTAGCGGCCCCTCATAGAAGAGGGGCTAAAGCTCGGAGAAATCAGCATGGAGCAAATGAAACCCAAGACCATTTATATGATCTTGTTTTTTCTGACCGCCCTGATGGTGATCGCCACCGGAACGCTAATGAATCAGTCGGTTTGAGGCTGAAGGGGATCAAGGATGAAGATGAAATGGAAGAAAAAGGGGACGCTCAAAGGCTCTGGCCGTAAACCCAATTCAGGAAATCAGGATTCCCGCCTTCGACGGGTAGAAATACGAGAGCAGGCAAGGCATATGGATGTATTGCCCGGATTCTTTCCTTTAGGGCTTCCTGTTTAAGGACCGAAGTTTTTAGAATTGCGGCGCACTCGTCCTCTTTCATGAGCTGATTGTTCCAGCGATAGATCGATTTCATATTACCGAAAATATTGGCGCACGCGATAGTGCCTTCGGTAACGAGTCTTTCGCAAATGTCGTGAGCGACCTGCTCGGACGGGAAAGTGCAATAGGCGATCGTGATTTTAGAGTTCATAGCCGCGGGTGCGGTTTGCTGAATCCGGCGAAGTCGGTGCGGACTGCGGTCCCAACTCGAAGCCGAAAATCATCTCCACGAACTCCGAAAGCGTCATGATGCCCGTAGTTTGTCCCACGGAATTCTTAACAACCAAAAAGGGACTCGCGGACTTCAGAAAAATATCGGCAAGCTCGGCAGCGGTCGCGTCTTCTTTCACGGTGCCCACGGGACGTACAAATTCGGACAATCGGTTTTCTTCCGAATTCTCGGCCAGAAGCTCGAGAGTTTTCTGCTTCGATACCCAACCCAAAATGTGGTCGAGGTCACCTTTGTAGACTGGGAAAAAGGCGGTCTTGGCGGATTTGAGTCGACGTGCTCGGCGCAATTGCACGTCGGCATCCAGAGCATGCACCAAAGCACGCGGGATCATGACGTCACTGACTTTGATTTTTTCGAGCTCGTTGAGGCGTGACTCTAAAATAGGTGAGAGTGAAGGCTCAGGCTCCGCGGAGTCATCACCGGTATCTAAAGCTGCTGTTTTACTATCATTTAACCAGGAGAACAGTTTCATATGACAACAGTATACCAGAGGTCGCGGGTCTGGAGGAGGGGCGGGAGCAGGAGAATTTTTTGGTCAGCTTCACTAGGTGGGACTTAAGAAATGAGAAAGCACTTGACTCAGATGGTCAAGCTTCGGTTGCGTCGATACAGACTCTGGTCGAGGCGAAAAAAGCCGGGGGGCCCCGGCTTTTTCGAACTATTTTTTTGCTTCTTCGGCGCGCTGCTTTTCGTACTTCTTCACGAGCTCTTCTTGGATATTGCGAGGTACGGGCGCGTACTTCGCGAACTCCATCGTGAACTCGCCTTTACCTTGGGTGCCCGAGCGCAATTCCGTCGAGAAACCGAACATTTCGGAAAGCGGAACTTCGGCTTCAACCGTCGTGAAAGCATCGTTGGTCGTGGTGCCCAAAATCATACCGCGACGTTGGTTCACTTGGCCCAAAACGTTCCCTTGGTATTCTTCGGGAGCCGAGACTTCCACTTTCATGATGGGTTCGAGAGCCGTGGGTTTAGCCTTGGGATAAGCTTCGCGGAAGGCGGCCATCGCGCAGATGCGGAAGGCCATCTCGCTTGAATCCACGTCGTGGTAAGCGCCGTCCGTCAAAGTGGCTTTGACGCCAACAATGGGGAAGCCGATCAACAGACCCTTCGCCAATTGCTCTTGGAATCCTTTGTCGACGGCGGGGATAAACTCGCGGGGAATTTTACCGCCCACAACTTTGTTAACGAATTCGTAGGTTTTGTCGACGCTATCGTAGGGTTCGAAGGTACCGATCACTTTTGCGTACTGACCGGAACCACCGGTTTGCTTCTTGTGCGTGTAATCGAAAGCCGTCGCGGCACCGATAGATTCACGGTAAGCGACCTGCGGTTGACCTGCGATCACTTCGCAATTGAACTCGCGCTTCATGCGTTCGATGTAAACTTCCAAATGCAGTTCGCCCATTCCAGAGATAATGGTCTCAGCGGATTCTTCATCACGGTGAACGCGGAAAGTGGGATCTTCTTTGCGGAACTTTTGCAGAGCCTTCGAGAAGTTCGCGGCGCCTTCTTTGTGCTTCGGCTGTACGGCCAAAGAAATAACGGCTTCGGGAACGAACATCGAGGACATCGCGATGTTGCTGTTGCCGTCGGTGAAAGTGTCACCGCTGGAGCAATCCACGCCGAACAAGGCGACGATGTCACCGGCCGAAGCCGATTCGATATCCACCATGTCACTGGCGTGCATGCGCACAAGGCGGGGGATCTTTACTTTGCGACCATTGACAACGTTGGTTATGAAGTCACCCTTCTTCATCGTGCCCTGGTAGATGCGCATGTAGGTCAACTGACCGAAACGACCGTCTTCCAACTTGAATGCCAATGCCACGAGAGGCGCCTTTGGATCCGAAGTCAGCGGAACTTTTTCTTCGTTCTTGTCGAGATCCAAGCCTTCGTTTTGAATTTCGGCTGGATTCGGGAGGTAATCCTGAACACCGTCCAGTAGCTTTTGAACGCCGCGGTTTTTGTAGGCCGAGCCCATGAAGACCGGGGTCAGATCCAAATTGATCGTGCCCTTGCGGATCGCCGCTTTGACTTCGGCTTCCGAAGGCTCAATTTCGTTCAGGAATTTTTCGGCCACCACGTCATCGAAATCGGCCGCTTTGCCAACCAATTCGGTGTGGTATTTCTTTGCGTCGGCAGCCATGTCCGCCGGGATTTCTTTTTCGGTGATGGTTTCCCCGTTATCGCCCGAGAAGTAATACGCCTTCATCGTGACGAGATCGACAACGCCTTCGAGTTTGTCTTCGAGACCGATTGGCAACTGCATGATAACCGCGTTGTGGCGCAGTTTCTCGCGCAGAGCTTCGGTCACGCGGAAAGGATTGGCGCCCGAGCGATCCAATTTGTTGATGAAGGCCAAGCGCGGAACTTTGTAGCGACGCATTTGGCGATCCACGGTGATGGACTGCGACTGAACGCCGGCCACACCGCAAAGCACAAGAATGGCGCCGTCGAGGACGCGAAGCGAGCGTTCCACTTCGATGGTAAAATCCACGTGTCCGGGAGTGTCGATGATGTTGATATCAATATCTTTCCAGCTAACGGCTGTGGCGGCGGACTGAATGGTGATCCCGCGCTCGCGTTCGAGGTCCATGGAATCCATGGTGGCGCCGACGCCGTCCTTACCTTTGACTTCGTGAATGGCGTGAATGCGGCCTGTGTAAAACAGGATGCGCTCGGTCAGGGTGGTTTTGCCCGAATCGATGTGGGCGGAAATACCGATATTTCTGACCTTCTCAAGGATATATTTACCGGAAGCCATTAGGGTCCTCTCTTCATGTTGTCTTGTGAAATTATGGAGTTAACATAGGCCTTATGCAGTTGCAAGACTTGGAAAAAATCGCTGAAAGAACCGGACATTTTCCTTTGCGTCCCGCTCAAGCAAAGGCGCTCAAGGCTTGGGCAGAGGGCCGCGAACTTCTGCTGGTTTGGCCTACGGGTTCGGGTAAATCCCTATGCTATCAATTGCCTGCGCTGGTCCTGCCGGGTCTAACGATTGTTGTTTCACCATTGATCGCTCTAATGGAGGATCAAAGCGCGAAAGCGCGGAAGCTCGGTTGGCCGATGACCTGCATTCACTCTGCCGTTTCTAAAGAAGAACGGGCCTCAAGGCTACGCCAGGTCGCCCAGGGCGAAATCCGACTGCTTTACGTGACGCCGGAGCGATTCCGTTCACCCGAATTCTTGGAAATGTTGAAATCGGTGAAAGTTTCCATGCTGGCGGTTGACGAAGCGCACTGTATTTCGCAATGGGGCCATGATTTCCGTCCTGACTATTCGCGTTTGGGTGAAATCCGCGAACTGTTGGGGCGTCCCCAAACCATGGCGCTGACGGCGACCGCCACCCGCGAAGTGCAAGCGGATATTTTAAAGCAGCTCGGGATCGAGTCCAGCGCCGAGATTTTTTGGGAAGGGGTTGAACGCCCCAATCTTTATTTGTCTGCAGAAGAGTTCGCGGACGACGACGACAAGCTCGAGGCCGTGGCCAATTGGCTTAGCGAGGTTGAGGGGCCAAAGATTTTGTACTTCACCTTGATTTCCACTTTGGTGCGCGTTTCCGAATGGCTCGAGGTCAAAGGCTTCGCGCACACCACTTACCACGGCGATTTGGATGACCGCACCCGCAAGCGGCATCAAAAAGAGTTCTTGGGCGGCGAAAGTTCTTTGATGTTGGCCACGCCGGCCTTCGGTTTGGGCGTCGATAAGTCCGATATCCGCGGCGTCGCCCATTTTGAAATGCCAGGTTCGGTCGAAGCTTATTTTCAAGAAGTCGGTCGCGCCGGCCGGGACGGAAAGCCCTCGCGCTGTCGTTTGTTCTACGCACAAGAAGACTTGGAAACGCAGATGAACTTTATCGAAACGCTTACGCCTGATCCCGATTTTGTGCGCGCCACGTATAAATTGTTGGTGTTGTGGAAAGATCGGTTGAATGTCACGCGCATGGACGACTTGCGCGAACAGCTGAGTTTCAAAAACAAGCGCGACTTCCGATTGGAAACGGCGATGAGCTTTTTGGACCGTTGGGGCGTGATCAAGTTTCCGCACCGGCGTTTGGACAAGCTCGAGTTCTTACGCGAACTGGAAGAAAGCGACTTGAGCGCGGACTTATGGAAGGCACGTAAGCTTTCGTTGCAAAAAAAATTGATGAGCTTGGTGACTTGGTTTCGTAGCGAGGATTGCCGCAAGGTGGGCATATATTCTTATTTCGGCTGGACGGCTGAGGCCGCATCCAAGCCTTGCGGATTTTGCGACGCTTGCGAGGAAAACCAGGAATGAAACTTTTTGCCGCGGAGTTAAGATCCTTCCCGGACCCGCGCATGACGCTGGATGAAGGCATCCTCGACATCAGCGATGATTTGCGCGTGGAGAGATTGCTCGAGGCCTATAGCTTCGGGATATTTCCGTGGCCGCACGAAGATTTGCCGACGCTTTGGTATTGTCCAACGGATCGCGGAATATTGGATTTTGCGGACTTCAATGTCCCGCAATCATTGCAAAAATTTTTGCGAAAAACGCCGTGGACTTTCACCTTAGACTTAGCTTTCGATCAAGTGTTGGACGCTTGCGCCGCGGCTTCGCGCCCCAATCAGAAGGGTACCTGGATCACTAAGAAATTACTCAAGGCCTACCGCGAGTTCCACCGCGCCGGTTACGCGCATTCGCTTGAAGTCTGGGACGGCGAAGAGCTTGTCGGCGGGCTCTACGGCGTTTACGTCGGGGGCGTCTTCTGCGGCGAGAGCATGTTTTTTAAGAAGTCGAATGCTTCGAAATTCGCCCTGGTGCAGATGGTGGATTTTTTGAAAGACCACGATTTAACTTGGATCGATATTCAGATGGTGACGCCGCTATTGAAGATCATGGGCGGCAAGTACATTTCGCGTGAACGATTTCTAGCGCGACTCGATAATTCGAAAAAATCAGCTCAACTGATCCAATTTAAAATTTAAAGCGCTCGCCCCAGTTAGAGCCCCGGCCTTCGACGTAATTTCCGCCCGGACGCGTCCACCAGTAAAGCAGTCCGAACGCAATCGCGGTCAGTACGAGGTAGGCCAAGAATTGCAGGAAGTGTTCTAAGAATAAAACCTTGTAGTACATGAAATTGCGATAGCGCTGATCGCGCATCGCCTTCAGAAAGCTCTGATCAATACCTTTGCGAAGGGCGCGCGAATGGCCCTCGGGCAGCGGTTCAAAAGTGGCGGCGACAAGGACTCGGGATTCATCAAGAAAATCGTCTTTTTTCCCCCACCATCTATTGGGCTCATAGGTCTGTAGGCGGACCACGCGGGCCCACCACGCAATTTGCTCACCATTAGGGATGGGAATTTCAACCATGATCAGATCGCCAATTTCGAAGCGTTGGTTGGAGGTGGTGATAAAGGCGACTCCACTCTCTGACAAATTCACCAGCAAAGTCTGCTGAACGGTCGATACATTGCCGTCCTGCAGCCCAAAACGCATAACGTTAGGATCCTGCGCGCGCAGAATATAGCGGGGGGCTCGG
>JBEIHA010000105.1:0-9598 GCA_040381635.1 Pseudobdellovibrionaceae bacterium | reverse complement strand
TTAAGGGCCAAGCCCATTGGCAATACCAGAGCCGAATAAACAATTTGAAGCACGTAAGCGTGATCATATTCGGCTCTCGTTGAGCGAGAGTAATCAAGCCACAGGGGAATCCGGTCTCGACCGGATTCTTCTTGTTCACGAAGCTCTTCCTGATTTGAATTTTAACGATGTTCAGATTCAGCAAACATCCTTCAAGAAAAAATTCACGACCCCCTTTCTGATCTCGTCCATGACGGGTGGGCACAATCATTCTTCAAAACTCAACAGTCTGCTAGCTAAGGCCAGTCAAGAGCGCGGCTGGCGCATGGGCGTGGGTTCGCAAAGAAAAGAGCTTAAGGATCCCGCGGCGGCGAAAGAATGGCGCGATATCCGCAAAATCGCCCCCAAGGTTTCGCTCCTTGGTAATCTGGGTATAGCTCAACTGATTCAAACCAAAACGGACGCCGTCGAAAAACTGGTCGAAGCTCTGGAAGCGGACGCGATGATCATTCATCTGAACGCCCTACAAGAAGCTTTGCAGCCCGAAGGCACCACGGATTTCAAGGGTGGATTGAAAGCCCTCGAACGATTGGCAAAAGCCCTCTCCGTGCCCGTGATCGTGAAAGAAACCGGGTGTGGTTTTTCGAAAGCGACGTTGAAGCGCCTTAAAAATACGGGTGTAAAAGCCGTGGACGTGAGCGGTCTCGGCGGAACCCACTGGGGCCGTATCGAAGGCGAGCGCGCGGGCCAAAATTCGGTGCAGGCCGAGGCTGCGAAGACCTTGGGAAGCTGGGGTATCTCCACCGTTGATTCCGTTTTAGATGCGGTAGATATTCGGGCTAAGTTTGAAATTTGGGCTTCGGGCGGAGTCCGATCCGGACTAGATGCCGCCAAACTTCTGGCGATGGGCGCGAACACCGTAGGTTTCGCGAAACCCGTTTTAGAAGCCGCGATGGATGGAGAAGGCGCTCTACTCCAAAAGATGTCCGTCTTCGAATATGAATTGAAGACGGTTTTGTTTTGTACGGGCTCGAAAAATATTGCAGATTTAGGGCTTAAAAAGGTGTGGAAATGGCGATCAAAGTAGACCGTATGCAGGAGCTATTTCAGGGCTTTTCCAAGCTCGCGCGAGAAGAGCGACTTAATCGGTTGATTGAGATGGGTGCTCTGACATCGGAAGATGCTCGCTTCTTAAGAAATGGCGCTCAAGTCCCTCTAGAGTTGGCCGAAAAATTCATAGAAAATGTGGTGGGATATTTTCAACTGCCTTTAGGGGTTGCGACCAACTTTGAAATTGACGGTCAGTCTTACGCGATTCCCATGGCGGTGGAAGAGACTTCGATCATCGCCGCGGCCTCAAAGACGGCGAAATGGGTGCGCGAGCACGGCGCGATCACCACCGAAACTATCGGCAAAGAGATCATCGGACAAATTCAGATCGCCAAAGTGGCCGACTTCAAAAAAATCGTCGAGCAAGTCAAAGTGCACGAAGCCGAATGGATCGAACTAGCCAATAAAGACGTGGCCCATGGTTTGGTCGCGCGTGGTGGTGGTGTTAAGCGCATCGAAGTCCGTCGAGTGGACCGCGGTGACGGCGGCGATATGGCGGTGATTCATGTGTTCGCTGATCCATGCGATGCCATGGGTGCGAACATCATCAATCAAGTTTGCGAATATTTAAAAATTCCCGTTGAAAGTGTGACCGGCCAAAAAGTCACGATGTGCATTCTTTCAAATTTGGTTGATTCACGTCTGACCCGAGCGCGGATTGAAATGACTGGCGTCGATGCCGAATTGATGGAGCGAATTGAAGAAGCCTCACTCTTTGCGCAGATGGACCCTTACCGCGCGGCCACCAATAACAAAGGTGTCTTAAACGGAATCGATCCGATCCTGATTGCCACAGGCAATGATTGGCGTGCGGTCGAAGCCGGGGTTCATGCGTACGCTACACAAGGTGGTCAATACCGTTCGATCACGCGCTGGAAGCGCGAAGACAACCGTCTGGTGGGAATTTTCGAGGCTCCGATTATCTTAGGAATCGTTGGCGGCGTGACCACTTTACATCCCACGGCAAAAATGTGCCTGCGCATGCTGCGGGTGAAGCGCGCCGAAGATTTGTCGCGCATTTGTGCTTCGGTCGGTCTCGTTCAAAATCTGGGCGCTTTGCGTGCCTTGACCACGGTCGGGATTATCGAAGGGCATATGAAATTGCACATCAAAAATCTGACTTTGGGAGCGGGTGCTACCGAGCGGGAGATTCCGTTTGTGCAAAATCGGCTGGAAGAAATTCTCTCTCTTCATAAGCGAATTTCGCTAGCTAATGCCATCGAAGTATTGAAAGAGTTCCGCTCTCAAAGGGCCCGCGAGAATCCATGAAATTTCATTTTAGCGCACCCAGCAAGACCTTCCTCACCGGTGAGTATGCGGTGTTGGTGGGGGGACCGGCGATTGTGCTGAATACGCCGCCGCGTTTCGAACTCTTTTGCGAAAAAGAAAATTCGTTGGACGAAATGCAGGTTAGCGGAATTCCTGAAGGCTCGCCCGCGGCGGTTTGGCTTCAGCAGCGGCGGCCGCTCCTCGCGGGTTGGAAAATTGACTTTCGTGATCCTCACGAAAAGCGCGGCGGATTCGGCGCTTCGGGCGCCCAGTTTCTGATGGTTCATTCGTTCACGACGCTTTTGCAGCACTCGAACCTGACTCCGCAATTGAAGGCCGAAGATGTTTTTAACGACTACCAGTTGTGCACGCGCGGGTCGGGCAGCGGTGCGGATGTTTTAGCTCAAATGAAGGGGGGTGCTGCCGTGGTAAATCTTAAAGAGACTCGAGCTGAGCGTTATGATTGGCCTTATCCCGAATTGGGTTTTGGCATCTTGCGCACGGGCAGTAAAATGCCGACTCATCTTCATTTGCAAACTTTAAAACGAGATTCCTTAAAGGAGCTGGTCGCGCCCGCCGAAGCTTGCGTGCGGGCTTTCGGAGTGGCGTCTTGGCGTGACTTTGCCGGATTGGTGAAAGACTTTGAGGCTGCATTAAGAGGCTTAGATCTGCAGGCCACGCGCACGACAGATTTGCTTAAGGCCTTTAAGAGTCAAAGCTGGTGTTTGGCGGCGAAAGGTTGCGGCGCTTGGGGTGCAGACCCCATTCTATTGATGTTTGAAAAAGGCAACCAAGCGGAAGTGGCCGAGTTTGCCGAAACCCAAGGGCTGCCTTTTGTTGCAAACAATTTAAGCGGAGGTCTGGAGGTTACGCATGAAACCTATTGAAGCCTCGGCACCGAGCAACATCGCCATCATAAAGTACATGGGTAAAACCAAAACCGAGGTGAATTTACCGAGCAATGCTTCGTTGTCGTTCACGCTCGAACATTTGCGCAGTTTCGTCGTGATTGAACCCAATTCATCGGGTGAAGACGAATGGAGACCGCTTCAAGGTTTTCAAAAAATCGAATTGAGCCCGACCGGTCTGGCCAAGTTCTTACACCACTTTGGAAGACTTAAAACCCAGTGGCAAATTCCTGGGCACTATACGGTTTATTCGGCCAATAATTTTCCTGCCGATTGTGGCTTGGCGAGCTCCGCTTCGAGCTTCGCGGCTCTGACTAAAGCGACGGCACTGCTGGCCGAACGAAACAATCCGAAAGTGAAGATCGAGATCTCAGAGATGTCGCGGCTGTCGCGTTCGGGTTCGGGTTCTTCTTGCCGTTCATTTTTTGCACCCTGGTCAATTTGGCGCTCCGAAGGCGGCGAGGGCGCGCATATCGATTTGAATTTGGATCACGCGGTGATTCTTGTTGAAGAAGGCCGCAAGGAAGTTTCGAGCAGCGATGCCCACGTGCGGGTCACGACCAGCCGCTTGTTCGAAGGGCGCAAACGCCGCGCTGAAGAGCGCCTCGATCAGTTTGTAAATGCCCTTCAAGACAACGAATGGCGCGCGGCTTACGAAGTCTGCTGGGCCGAGTTCTGGGATATGCACGCGCTGTTCGAAACCAGCACTCCGCACTTCGGCTATATGCAGGCGGGAACGCTTCAGGTCTTAAATCACTTGCGCGAAGTATGGAATCGCACCGGCGATGGCCCGCTGGTGACAATGGACGCGGGGGCCAATGTCCACGTTTTATTAAGAAAAGATCAACGAGCCATGGCCAAAGAATGGCTTAAGCCCTTCAAAACCATTGCGAGCTGGAGCTTGCAATGAAGGCTTTCAGCACCCGAACTTTCGCGAAGTGGATTTTGACTGGCGAGCACGCGGTTTTGCGGGGTTGTCCGGCAATCGCTTTCCCGCTTACGAATCGCTCTCTGGAATTGAGTTTCAAGCCTTTCGATGGTTACCATGTGGACTTTGCCGGCCCGAACGGCGAGGAACTTCGTTTGCTATTTCATGGCGTGATTGAAAACGCGATGAGACACCTCAATAGAACCGAGCCCTTGAAAGGCCATTTTCTGATCGAAAGCACTTTGCCGGTCGGTGCCGGGCTCGGCGCCTCGGCGGCCCTTTGCGGTGCCGTTGGACGATGGTGCGAAAGCCAGGGTTGGATCACAGTCGACCAGGTGTACGAATTCTCGCGCAAGCTTGAAGATCTTTTTCACGGCGAAAGCTCAGGGGTTGATTTGGCGGTCTCGCTCTCAGCACAGGGAATACTTTTTGTTCGCGGCGGTGAACGCCGCCTAATCAAGCCGGTCTGGTGGCCCAAAATTTATCTTTCTTATTCGGGCGCTCGCGGAATGACTTCGGATTGCGTGAATAAAGTGAAACGGCTGTACTCAACTGACGAAATAAAGGCCATCGAAATTGACGCCCGTATGCGCGAAGCTGTTCAGATCAGTGAGGGCGCGCTTCTTGATTCTTCGCCGCAAGCCCTCGGTGATTTGCAAAGAGCACTTAAGCTCGCGGCGCGATGTTTCCAAGACTGGGGCTTAAGCAGTGGGGATCTCGGTCAACATATGGAAGTTCTGGAAAAGGCCGGTGCTCTGGCGGTTAAACCCACCGGCAGCGGTGGTGGAGGCTACGTCTTGAGTTTATGGAAGATGGAACCGGCCCATGAGCTGCGTGATATTTTAATCCCAATTCCGCGCCCTTAGGGATCGAACCCATTCAAGATCGGTAAGAATACATAGCAAGACTTGCGGCAACAGTTGCGTTTAAGCTTTCAATCTTACCAGACATCGGGATACGGATTTTTGTGACCGTTATCGGGGGCAGGCCTTGACCCTCCTCACCCAGAACTAAATAACAATCTTTTGGCCAATGAAAGCGGTTCAAATCTTCGCCCGCCATATCAAGGCCTACGGCATTTTCAATTTTAAGATCACTGAGCGATCCATTTGCCGAGAAAAGCGGTACTCTGAACGCGGCATTAGAAGCCGCCTTCAGAGCTTTCGGTAAAAATGGAGACGCACATTCTTTGGTCAGCACCACGCGCGACACCCCGAAAGCTTCTGCCGAACGAAGTAGGGCACCTAAATTCGATGGGTCACCTAGGGCGACGATCAGTTCCAGCCCGCGCGGCGGCTCATTTTGCCAAACGGGAATCTCGGTTAAACGTACGACGAGCAATGAGGAATGTGTTCCCAGGACGTCAAGGGCCTTGAAAAGAGGACTGCTAAGACGGGTTTGACGGAAATTCGAAGGAAATTCTTCCTTGGATTTTGGCGGCAACAGAATGTCTTCGACGTTTGAGGGCTGCTCGCGTAAGTACTCGCGCACTAACTTTTCGCCGCTGACTAAGGCTAGATTTTCTTTCTTTATGCCTTTGGATTCGGTTAGCGACAGCCAACGCTTGTATTTTGGATTTTGGCCGCTTGAAATCTCGTTCATTCTTCTTCGGCACTTTCAAAAATGGGTGTGGCTATTTTTTCGAAGACGACCAACCGGCGTTTGTTCGGAGTGTTTGGAATTTCGTAATCATGGTCTTCTACGAGGCGGAAAAACGAATCCCATTTCTTCATCGCGACTTTGAGTTCAGGATCAACTCCGGGCCCCTTCATAAAAAAGACTTTCCCGCCAATTTCCAGACACTGGCTAATGCCTTGCAAAGTGTCCGGTATGTCGGCAAACGCGCGAGTGATAACGCCTTTTACGGGAAGTTGGAAAGTGTCATCAATTTTGCGGCCGACGATGTCCAGATTTTCTAGCTTCATTTCCTCGCGGACGGCCTTCAGAAAGTCCACGCGGCGGCGAACACCCTCGGCCAGGATGATTTTTTCTTTTGGATAAATGATCTTCAAGGGGATTCCTGGGAAACCCGGTCCCGTGCCCACGTCAAGCAAAGGGAAATCGAGTTTAACTAGGTCCTTCACCATAAGAGAGTCAATAAAGTGCTTGATAGCGATGTCGCGAAACTTCACCAGGCGCGTGACGTTGTCGGTCAATTGGTGATTCATCAGTAAAAGATAGAATTCCACCAGACGTTTGCGCTGATCGTGGGGGAAATCCTCGAAGCCGTGATGGCGGAAGATATCGTACAACCGGTCATCGGCTTCGGAAAACGAATAGATTTTTTCTGGGAGGCGGTGCAGACCGCGACCGGCGGGCTTGATTCGACTGCCCTTACGCTTGCTCTTCATAGGGCGCTCTTGTACCATAGGCGCTATGAATCCGTCTCAGTTAATTTCCAATCTAAACGAGCAGTTGGCTAATGCTTTGGCGCAGCTTCAAGCCGTTACCGAATTACAAGCTTTGTACGACGTGAAGGTCTCTTTCGCCGGCAAACAGGGTTTCCTAAGCGAGATCATGCGCGAAATGGGCAAGCTCCCGAAAGAAGAAAGGCCGGCGTTTGGACAAGAGGTCAACAAGGCGAAGACGGCCTTCGAAGCGGCCTACGGTGCACGCGAAGTGACCTTAAAGTCAGCGGCCTTGTTGGACAAGGTGAAGAAAGACGCGGTCGATATTTCTTTGCCGGGTCCGGTGATTGAAATGGGTGCTAAGCATCCGATTCACATGGTGATCGAAGAAGCCGTCGCGATTCTGGCGCGCCTGGGTTACACGGTTCGCACTGGCCCGCAGATCGAAAAAGATTGGTACAATTTTGAAGCCTTGAATATTCCGCAAGATCATCCCGCGCGCGATATGCAAGACACGTTTTACATCGACAATGATCATGTGCTGCGCACGCACACTTCGCCGGTACAGATCCATGCTTTGCTTAGCGAAAAGCCACCGTTTCGGGCACTGGCTCCGGGGAGCGTGTTTCGCAAAGACAGTGACATTTCCCACTCACCGAATTTTCACCAGATCGAAGGATTGCTGGTCGACCATAAGGTTTCGATGGCCGATTTGAAAGGCACGATTGCTTTTGTATTGAAAGAACTCTTCGGCAGTGCCGTAAAGGTGCGCTTCCGGCCTAGCTTTTTTCCGTTCACAGAACCTTCGGCCGAATTCGATTGTTCATGTCCCGTGTGCTCGGGCAAAGGCTGCCGTTTATGCAAGATGTCGGGTTGGATCGAAATCGGCGGCAGTGGCTTAGTCAATCCGCGCGTCTTCGAAGCCGTGAAGCTGGATTCAAAGACCTGGCAAGGTTTTGCCTTCGGTTTTGGGATTGAGCGCATGGCGATTATAAAATACGGCATCGACGATATTCGGTTGTTCTATGAAAACGATTTACGTTTCTTGAGGCAGTTTAACCTATGAAAATCGCCGCATGTAGGGGCTCAATTTTATGAAAATTTCGCTACGCTGGCTTTGTGATCATATCGACATTCAGGATTATATGGCCCGGCCTGAGGACATCTCGCGTTTGTTGACGGATGCGGGTTTGGAAGTTGAGGGCGTTGAAAATCCGGCGCTTAAATTTAAGAATGTGGTCGTAGGGCATATTTTAAAATTGGAACGTCACCCGAATGCGGATCGCTTGACGGTTTGTCAGGTGGACACGGGTGAAGGCGCCGCCCGTCAAATTGTTTGCGGGGCAAAAAATCACAAACAAGGCGACAAAGTGGTCGCTACTCTTCCGGGCGCCGTGCTGCCTGGAAATTTTGAAATCAAGAAATCGAAAATCCGCGACGTTGAAAGTTTAGGAATGCTCGCCTCGGAAAGCGAGCTTGGCCTCAAGAAGGAGTCCGAAGGAATTCTGATTCTCCCCGCAGAGGCCCCAGTGGGTAAGCCCTTTGCCGAATACATGGGTTTGGATGACGTCATCTTCGAACTGAAAGTGACCCCCAACCGTGCCGATTGTTTGTCACACCTTGGGATTGCTCGTGAGCTTTCGTGCTTGTTGAATCGTCCCTTAATTCAAACCAAATTCGAAATGAAAACATCGGCGTCGGTGCAATCAAAGTCCGTCGCTTTGGAATTGAAGGATGCGAAATTGTGCCCGCGCTATACGGGCCGCGTGATTTCGAAAGTCAAAGTGGGGCCCAGTCCTGCATGGCTAAAGACCCGCCTTGAATCGGTGGGCATGAATTCGATCAACAACGTTGTCGACGTGACTAATTTTATTATGATGGACGTCGGCCAACCTCTGCATGCTTTCGATGTTTTGAAACTCGAAGACCGAAAAATTGTCGTCGACAAAGCAATGATTGGCGAAAATTTCAAAACGTTGGATGGGACCGAACTAAAACTGAATGGTGACGAACTTACGATTCGCGATGGATCGCGCGCGGTTTGCATTGCCGGCGCCATCGGCGGGTTAAACTCAGGGGTCGGTGAAGAAACGACTGAACTGTTTATCGAAAGTGCCCACTTCGCTATGGACAGCGTGCGTAAGACCGCACGTCGTCATGGCTTGCAAACCGATTCGGCTTACCGATTCTCGCGCGGGACGGATCCTTCGGGCGTGTTGCGTGCCTCCGAGCGTGCGTGCGCTTTGATTCAGTCCGTAGCGGGTGGTGAAGTGGCCGCCGACGTTTGGGATCTGTATCCCGGGAAAAAAGAGCGCGCTCCCATTGAAGTGCGCACTGAGTTTATTGGCCAAAAATTGGGCCATCCCGTGTCGGACGCCGCTTTAGAAATCTGCCTGAACCGCTTGGGTTGTAAGGTCGTCGGGGGCAAGGGTTCTTTCCAGGTCACCGCACCTGAATTCCGGATGGATCTGGAACAAGAGGTCGACTACGTCGAGGAATTTGGACGCCTTCAAGGCTACGATCAAATTCCTGAATCGCTTCCCACTTTGAATTACGCGCCCCTGGATTACGACAAAAATTACGTCTTCGAGCAGCGGGTGAGCGAGCTGGCGCGCGCAGCGGGTCTTTCGCAAACCGTAAATTATGGATTCACCGGTTCAAAGTATCAGGCGTCTGTCTTAGGCGCCGTTGAAGCCTACCGAGCGGGCGGTCTGGAAATGGATTCGCGCGCGATCGCCCTAAAGAATCCCTTGAGCGAAGATCTGGACGTGATGCGCGTTTCGCTGATGCCGGGGCTTTTGAAGAACATGATTCACAATTACCGTCACGGGAATGGTCATGGCCTGTTGTTCGAGGTCGGTTACGTTTTCAAGCATGGGCCCGAAGGCTATATGCAAGAGCCTCGCTTAGGCATTGTCGCGTGGGGCACAGTGGCTGGTCTTTGGAACAAACATACCAAAGAGGATTTCGCTTTCTTTGATTTAAAATCGCGCGTGAATTTTATTTTGGAAAAGCTTTTAGTCAATAGTCCACAGTGGAACACTTGGGCGAATCCG
>JBEIHA010000104.1:0-9921 GCA_040381635.1 Pseudobdellovibrionaceae bacterium | reverse complement strand
CGTGACAACATATCGCGGCCCAGAGAGTCGGTCCCCAACCAGTGCTGGCCATTCGGGGCGGCCAGAACGCGGTCTAAATACTGTTCATCGAAGGCATAGGGCGAAATCCAAGGAGCAAGTAGGGCCACAGCGCAAACGAACAGAATCAAAATGCCTGAAAGCATCGCGACTTTGTTTTTGCGCAATTGCATCCAAGCTTCTTGTTGTAGGCTACGGCCGGTAGTTTGACTAGCGCTCATGGCTCATCCCATCTTCACGCGCGGATCGACGATCGCGATCAATAGATCCGTCACTAAGTTCGCGACCACCAAAATGACCGAGAACAAAAGCGTCGTGCCTAAAATTAAAGGATAGTCCCGATTGGTCACGCTCAAGATCAAATGCTTGGCGATCCCAGGGATGGCAAAGATTTGTTCGATCACGAAAGAGCCCGTCAGGATCGCCGCGGCCAATGGCCCCGACAAACTTAAAACGGGAATGAGCGAATTGCGTAGCACGTGTTTAAACAATACGGTTTTCTGATCCAAACCTTTAGCGCGCGCGGTGCGAATATAATCCGAATGGATGACCTCCAAAACCGAAGCGCGGGTCAGACGCGCGATCACCGCTGCGGGCCGGATGCCCAGAACAACCATTGGAATAATATAATACGTCGGGCCTTCCCAAAGAGCGGGCTCAAGCCAGCCCAATTGTTTGGCGAAAACCATGATAAAGATCGGCGCAATTAGAAACGACGGTAAAGATTGTCCGCTCATCGCCACCATCATGCTGGAAAAGTCGACCCAACTTCCCCGCTTCCAACCCGCCAAAATCCCCATAGGAATACCGATCATGTAGGAGATAATCAAAGCGTAAACGCCAAGCTGGATGGAGTTCGGCAAACTTTCAGCGATGATCGATGTGATTCCACGATTGATGTATTTGTAGCTTTGCCCTAGATCCCCTTGCAGAATGCTAAACATGTAGTCGCCATATTGGGTGAGCAAGGGCTCGTTCAATTTGTATTTCTTCGCCAGGTTTTCCATAACCTCGGGGGGAAGGGCTTTTTCGGAGTCGAAGGGGCCGCCCGGCAGAGTGCGCAAGAGAACAAACGTCAGGCTGGCGATCACCCAGACCACGAAGATGGCTTCGAGAATTCTTCGGATCACATACAGAGTCATGCCGCGCGAAAATACAAAGGTGCCGACACCACCCAAGAACACCGCCACCGTGATCCACGTCAGCGGTGCCGGGATTTCGTAATTGAAAAAGCTAAGTAAAAGAATGATTGCACAAAGAATCGCGCTTCCCATTCCCCAAACGCGTTCGATCACTTCAGCGACACTCCCTTAAACAGCAGTCGCTCAATGGAGTTACGCGGGAAATTCTGCACGCGCGGTGCAATCAAATACTGGCGCGCCGAAGCGAATAACGGAAGTACTGGCACTTCGTCTTCGGTCAGGATCTTTTGGGCGTCGGAATACATTTGTCGTCGCTTTTCTTTGTCCAGTTCACCGCCGCCACTGGCAACGAGTTCATCGTACTTTTTATTGCCCCAGCCGGTGTGATTGTTTTCGGAAATTGTCGTCATCAACGACATAAATGTGGACGGATCTGGGTAATCGGCCAACCAACCTAGACGGTAAATGCTTGGGGTGTCCGAGCGCAAGCGCGAGAGATAGACTTTCCACTCTTCGTTCTGGATCTGCACTTCCACGCCTAAATTCTTCTTGATCTGCGCTTGAACGTTTTCGGCCACGCGCTGGTGATTTTCGTTGGTATTGAAGGCCAAGGTAATCTTCGCCAACTTCGAACGGTCTTTAAAGCCCGCTTCATCCAATAGCTTTTTGGCTAATTCAGGATCGAACTTTAATCCACGCTCTTCTTCATAGCCGAACATCCCTATGGGAATCCAGCCGCGCATAGGCGTGTGATCGGCGGCCAACAAGTCGGTAATCTGCTTACGATCAATGGCGTGCGCGAAGGCCTTACGAACTTTAAGATCATTGAACGGCGCCTTACGGGTGTTGAAGCCGTAATAATATGACGAGAGCAATTTGTTGTTGCTGTATTCGGGCTTCGCTTTTAGTACCGGCAGTTCTTTGGCCGGCAGCTCGGGCTGAAAATCCAACTTACCAGCTTCAAACAAATTCACGGCGGTTGAAAATTCGTTGATCATGTAGCACAGGACGTTTTTGACCTTTGCTTTTTCGCCGTAGTATTCGTCGTTGCGCTCGAGAACCAAGCTTTTGTCGTGCTCCCAAACCTTCAATTTGAAAGCGCCCAACGTGACCATGTTTCCCGGTTCGGTCCATTTGTCGCCATGTTTTTCAATCAGATCTTTGCGGATGGGAAAAGTCGCGTGATGGGTGAGCAGCATCGGAAAATAGCCCATAGGCTTATCCAACTCGACGACGAGCTGGCCATCCGTGCTCACCTTTATGCCGACCTTTGAGAAATCGGTCTCTTTGCCGCCGTTGTAGTTCTTCGCGCCCTTAACGTCGAAAAGAAAGTAAGCGTATTCACTTGCCGTCTTGGGATTGAGCAATCTTTCCCACCCGTCGATCACGTGTTGCGCGGTGAATTCAGTTCCATCGGTCCACTTCACACCCTTGCGCAGAGTGAAGGTCCAAGTCTTCGCGTCTGCGGAGGGCTTCCACTCGGTCGCAAGCGCACCTACTACGCCCAGATCGGGGTCGGTCAGATTGTATTCGGTCAAACCGTCCATTAAATTGTTGGTGATGGTGGAGGAGGTGGTGTCGGTCGACTTCGACCAATCCAACGAGGGCGGTTCTTGCTGGATATTGATTCGTAAGGTTTCTTTGACGTCGAGTCCGTATTCGAGACCCGTTTTTTTCGTGCAACCCAAACCTAAACTAAGAACGCCAGACACCAAAATTGAGGCCAGAAACTTAAACATCGTTGTGCTCCTTGGAGAGACACAAGTTCTCCCCGGTGCACCCGGTTCAAGTCAACAAGATCTAAAGGGAGTCCCACGATTCGCGAGTGGACGCGCGGGTCGGTATCGGAACCCCTAACCCCTTCGCAAGGTAAGCCGGAGGCAACAGATCTTTTGAGTAAAGGCGGCGGTAGAGGGTGTGATTGCGCACGACCTTTTTTACGTAGTTGCGGGTCTCGAGAAACGGAATGTGTTCAACGAATTCATCGGCCTCGAGATGCCCAAAATTCACCAACCAACTTTCGACGCGATGTGGCCCCGCATTGTAGGCCGCAGCCACCAAAGGCAACTGGCCTTTGAATTTTTGCCCGAGGCGCGCCAAGTACTGTGTTCCTAAGTTGATATTCATTTCAGGATTTATAAGATCGCTTGTTTCAACCATGGATAGGCCCGCAAGTTTACGCAAATTATTGGCCGTGTAAGGCATCAACTGCATTAAACCCTTTGCGCCCACCGGCGAAATCACGTCGGGCTTATAAAGACTTTCAGCGCGCATGATCGCCCACACCCATTCGCTCGCGACCGAAAACTTTCCGGCCGCCTTTTGCACCACCGGCGCGAAAGCCTGGGGGTAAGTCGACTGCCAGAGTGATCGGCCGTTCTCTAATCCGTCGCGCTCACGGTCTTTGGCGAAACTTAATTCCGCGATGCTGGCGCTACGGTTATAAGATCCTATGCTTTCGTAGGCGACGATCAATTGGCGAAGGTATTGTTGATTGCGCGTGCGTTTCTCCACTTCCCACAATTCCCAACGCGCCAGATCCGGCAGCCCCAACTCAATCAGCTTATTGGCGACGTCGATGCGTGCGCGCATCGCGGGATCTTTGAAGCTCGAAGCTTGGATGACTTCGTCATCCATCGATTCTTCTTGGATCGCCGCTACGGTTCCTGACTCCTCGGAAGTGTCGGCCAGATCTTCTTCGGTTTCTTTTTCTTCCGGGCCTGCGGATCCTCCGGCACTTTCCGTGGGCATCGCTTTGAGGGAGGCTGGTATGCGCGGTTTGTTTTCTTCGATCTTCGCCACTATCCCATCGAGCCGAGCTTGCGCCGCAAGTCCGTAGTAAGAGTACGGATTGCGAGTTACGATCGTTTCGAAAGCTACTTGAGCTTGCGGCCATTGTTTCAAACGGATATTGGCCATACCGGTCCAATAATTTAAACGCTCTTGCAGCGAATCCGAAATCTTGCGTTTCTTGCTGCTCTTTTTAACTTCCTCTAAACGAGCTAAGGCCCCCTTGAAGTCATTGCGCAAATACTGAAGCCAGGCCAAATGCCATTGGGCATCCTTAGTCAATCCGGACTTGGGATTGGCTTTCGCAAATTGCTGAAACTTACGAACAGCGCCGTCGTAATCCTGAAATTGATAAGAAAGATAAGCCGCCTGATAGAGCGCTTCTCTTCCCTTTTTACTATTCGGACTTAACGAATTTGCGCGCTCAAAGGCGCCAACAGCCGTTTGGTACTCCCCCGAACGCGCAGCTGCCTTGCCGAGAAGTGAGAGGTAATTCAAGTCGGATTTCTGCTTCGGGTAATAGCGAATCAAAAGATTCAACCCGTCGTCGGCAAAGCCTTCGTTGACCAAAAAGTTGGCCAAAACCAAATCGATGTTTAGTTTTTCGCTTTCGGGGAGCTTACCCATCATCTCGGTGATTTCTTTGTGCGCCTTTTCACTTTCCCCCGCCCACTGTAGCGAGCGCACGCGTTCTTTGAATTCGTCTTTGGCCGGGCTACAAGGCAATTTTTTGCCTGCCACTTCAACCGCTTTCATGTCGTGACCCCAGCCGATGACCAAGGCGTGCGCCGGGTGATCCGAGTAAAGTTTGCGGGCCCGCCGGCAGGCACTGTCGGTGCGACCCATCTTAAGATCGGCGTGCATCAGTCGATAAAGAACTTCGGGCAAACGATAAGAGCGGCGCCATTTTTTTTCGAGCGGCACCAGACGGGTGCTAGCCTCGGCATATTTTTGCTGGCGAAGAGCGGCGTCACCCCAAAAAAATTGGGCCTGATATTTCAACTCGCTCGAAGCCTGTCCTTGCATCACTTTCAAGAATTCAGGTTCAGCCTCTCTGTGTTTCCCGAGTTCAAGCAACGCCTGCCCCAAATACCAATGCTTATAGAGAGAGAGGTAGCCTCCCAATTCAGGAACCTGGGTCAGAAATCTTTCGGCTTGCTCGAACTGCTTGGCTTGAAAGGCTTCGACACCGTTTTTGAAGGCGCTGCGGGCTGTGTCTTCTTGGCTTGGCAGAGTTTGCGCTTGTAGACTTATGGATACGGTGAAAACAAAAGAGAGGGCTCCGAATTTCAAGTTAGCGCCTCCTGATGTTGAGCGAAATTAAATCATAAAATAAATAGGGAGCGCGCACTAGGCCAGAGCCGAAATATTTGTCTTTGAACCCGACTTTCCCCGTGATAGCGAATGGGAATGGCAAAAGCGAGAACCACTTACGTCTGTCAAGCTTGCGGAACCCAACGCTCCAAATGGGAAGGCCGCTGTAGCGATTGCGGCGAATGGAACACCTTCGTCGAAGAGAAAACGACGCCAGACCGCAAAGGTTGGGTGAATGGCCGAAGTGCGGGCACGGCCCGGACGGGCGGCGGCAACGGCACCGCGATGGACGTCTACAATCTGATCGATACTCCGACGCTGGACTCCGGACAACGCACGTCGACGGGCCTGGCGGAAGTCGACCGCGTCCTGGGCGGAGGACTGGTTCGCGGCAGCTACATCCTGCTCGGCGGTGATCCGGGTATCGGAAAGTCCACCCTCGTTATGCAGATCGCTGGCCGCCTAGCCGGACAGAAGGCCAAGGTCTTGTACGTTTCAGCAGAAGAAAGTGTGCAGCAAACGGCTTTGCGCGCGCGTCGCCTGGGATTGAAAGACGAAAAGGTGGAGCTCGCCTCTGAAAGTTCGCTCGATACGATTATGGACACGGCACTGACGATTCAACCGGATGTCCTGATCATCGACTCCATCCAGACGGTATTTACCTCGGACGTTGAAAGCGCACCAGGCTCGGTGTCCCAGGTGCGCGAATGCGCGGCCCGTCTATTGAACTTAGCTAAAACCAAGCACACCAGCGTAATTTTAATCGGCCACGTGACGAAGGACGGATCCTTGGCCGGCCCCCGTGTTCTTGAACATATGGTCGACACCGTTTTGGCGTTTGAGGGCGATCATCATCAGCAGTTTCGTTTGCTGCGCGCCTTAAAAAATCGTTTTGGCGCCACCAATGAGCTGGGGGTGTTCGAAATGTCCGGCGACGGCCTGCGCGAAGTTCCTAACCCGTCTGAATTTTTCTTACAGGAACGCACCGGCGATCGCTACGGTTCCGCCGTTTTCGCCGCGATGGAGGGCACGCGCCCTGTCTTGTGCGAAATCCAAGCGTTGACCAACACTTCACCTCTCCCCTCCCCGCGCCGCAATTCGATCGGCGTGGACGTACAGCGAGTTCATATGTTGTCGGCGGTTCTAGAAAAGCACACTTCGGTTTCGCTTTCGAACCGGGACATTTACGCCAACGTCGTGGGGGGCTTAAAAATTTCGGAACCTGCAGTGGATTTAGCAATGGTCGCCGCTTTGATTTCGAGTGAACGACAAGTCGCTTTGCCGCAGGGTTCGTGCTTTTTCGGCGAAGTCGGACTGACCGGCGAAGTGCGCGGGGCCTCGCTCGCCACCGAGCGCGTGAAAGAAGCCGTGAAGCTTGGCTTTAAGCATATCTATTTGCCCGCATCGAACCAGCGCTACTTAAATCCGTCGGACTTTCCGAAAGCCGAATTCCACTGGATTCACGAAATCAGTCAGATGGAAGCGAAGTTCGGCGGCGGACCAAAGCCCGCAAAGTCCAAGAGGCATGGGGCTGCGCCATCCTCTTCGGACCAAAACGCTGAATTTTAATTTTTTATTTACGCCCATGGGCCAACCAAGGGTAAAGATCATGCAAATCAATGAGCTCTTGCTCAAGTGATTGAACCAAATCCATGTCTGGATCTGCTTTTTCTTTTTGACGTTTGATTTCTTTCTCTAAGCGCTCCGCCTCCGAGGCCACCGGGGCTTGATTGAGCTCCGTGGTCACTTGTCTGGAAGATAATATGGCGTCCAAATAGCTGGGAACAATCTGAAGCTCGGGGGTAGCCATCGCCACTTGGGCCAGCAAAGTCAAAACCACGGCCCGCTTCATAAAATTCATATAGTAATTAAAAATCAAACTTCGACCATGACGTGAAGATTGGGAAGGTAGTTTTCCGGATTTTTTCCAGACCTCGAAGTCGGCTTGATTCGGCGCTAGCGCACGTGAAGCATCTCCGCCATAAATCGAACGCGCGAGCCAATAGCGGCCCGGGTCTTTTTTCGGTAGCAGATCTTCGGGTTTCATCTGATCTAGGGTTTTGAACAGGGTGTAGAGCTCAGCTTCCAAGGTCTCGATTTTCTTGATCTGTAAATCGCGCCATTCGGCTGGCTGCTGCATTAAGAAGTAGCCAAGGTTTTCGTCACTCGCTGTCATCGACAGGTCGAAGCGCCGCTGATCATCGGGCGCCAATATTGAACGCATGGACCAGATGTTCGAACGAGTTTCGAGTTCAAACAAAGCCATCGCGGTTTGCCAGATCACCCTTTGTTTTTCTTGTTCGTTCGAGAAATCTAGATCTCTCACATGAAGTGAGAGCATACCCCGCCAATTCTGCCGACCACTCACCATGGATTGCCACGGCATCCGAGTGGCTTTGTAGAAAACTTCGATTTTTTTCTGATTGAGCGGACTTATAAGTTCGACGGCCCCAGCGGCACGAATGGATTCAACAGCTTCTTTGAAGCGCACTTCACTTCGATCTCGAGTGTCCGCCGATTTGCTCAAAAGCAAGCTCAAACAGGTCAGCGGATTGATAGTGACCGCGCCCGCCGAGTTCACCAAAAAAAGAAGTGCCAGAGCCTTGATCACAGAGGTTTCACCAGTGCAAGCCTTAGACCCGATGTGCGCGAATATCCAGCTGTTGGTGAATCCCATGAAGAGAAAGTGACGCAATTTGCGGCGGAAATCAGGTGTTTACTCGACTTTCCAGGGCCACCTGGCGGCCCCTCAAGGCTGACCCGCTAAGTCCACGTAACCCTCAGCTAATTCTCGACGCTCTTAGAACTTCATGGCGAGGACCTTGCACTTCAATGAAGGGAATGGGCAAAATTAGAAGCTTCATTTTACTGCTGGCTGTCGCTATGGCCCTACCTGCCTTCGCAGATTGGACTGGAACCTTAGTCAGTTGTCAGGAAGATCTTGAATCCAGCGCTCAGCAACGTGAGAAGGCCGACTTAAAACGCCAAGCTTTTATCGCTGAATTTGTTGATTTGATTTTGGCCGACGAGGCACAAAATCAGGCTTGGATGGATGATGCGCTAAATACTCCGCCTGGCACCGACATACACTTCATTATTGAAAACGCCTCAATGAAGAAGTTAAACGACAAGGTTTTTAAAAACAAGGACCTGGTCACCGCCATAACCAATTACCATAAAGTACTCTTTCGTGAAGAGCTGAACCGGCGCGCACCGAATCTTAAGCTCCGTCCTTATCAGGACTTCAAATCCACTCGGTCCACCATTTCAGGTACCATCCCCGGTTCGGCGACCAACGTCATCGAAGCCTTTATTGAGGCCAACACACGCTTTTTTACCAGCGAACGGTTAAAGGCCATTGTTCGGGCCGAAGACATGGCCCAAATCGAGTTCCGTCTGGGTGCGGGCTATTCCGAAAGTGAAGCGGCGCTCGCGGCCCGAGATGCTCGTGACAACGGCGGAAGCTCGAACCTCAGTCTGTTCTGGGATCCTCGCGTGTCCTCAAGACTCGAGGCTAAACTTACCGAATTTAAAACGTTGCACAAGCGTTTGCTCGAGCGACTGACCGGTACGGCTCTCGTTGTTCCGGAACGCGGCCAAATTGGCCTTCATCTGGATATTTTTGCGGCCAGCCGGAAAGCCACGAAGATAAATCTTCTAACGACTCTACGCCAATTGTTTCCCCACGAAAAATTGGATCAGAGCGCCGCCGAAATGATTTTGAAATACACGCAACTCGCCGATGAATTCTCGCCCAGCGTTTTGGTCGCAAAACGCGAATTACTGTCCATACACGACGCCCCTTTCGGAGCCATGTCTTTAGACTTTATTGGCCTAGGCGCCGAAAACCTGAGGGCCACCGTTAAGGCCTTAGTCCACGCAAAGGACTTAGCGTCCGCCGTGCGCTTGACCCGTATCAACGAGCGCAAAGTCACTAAGGCTTTCGAAAAAAGAAAAGAATTGGTGCGGGCCGTTTTCACCGATTATTTTTTTGGCCAGGTGAACGTTCGCTTTAGCGGCGACGACGGAGTCATTATCCCCGGTCGCGCGATCGAATTTCGTGAACAACTTTATCTGCTACAAAAACTTTCTTTCATCATGCCCAGGCCCTATTTTCGTATGGCCGTGATTGACGCCGAGGGCGCCGCCTTCGTCGATTCGTCGCAGTTAATCACGCACGGCGAAAGTGTCGAAAAGACGATGCGACCGATTTTGAGCGCGACGTTGGGCAATGAGAATTTAAGTGAATTATCGATTGATACCTTTATGCCCGACACGGGTCATTTTCGAAAAGTGTATCTGGCTTTAGGGGCGAAGAAAAAATTAACTTGGACCCAAAGAAAAATCATTCGCGACGCTTTTGAGAAAGCCGTAAAGACAGTTGAAGCCCAAGTGCGCGCGCAAGGACTGGCGATCGAATACGAGGCTACCGAGGCTTTCGTGATCTTCGGCAAGAAGCCTTACTAAATCAGTCGCGCACCCGCGCGACGGCACGGTGCCATTCCTCCATCTTCAGCTTTCGTTTTTTTGCTTCGAGATGCGGCGCGAATTTTTTATCCAAGGCCCAGACTTTTTTGATCTCGGCCAAGCCACTCCAGTAGCCAACGCTTAGTCCCGCAAGAAAGGCCGCGCCCAAAACCGTGCTTTCGATTTGTTT
>JBEIHA010000103.1:0-9938 GCA_040381635.1 Pseudobdellovibrionaceae bacterium | reverse complement strand
GCCCGCCTCATTATGAGACTCAATGACAAAAGTTTAGGGAAATACGTCGACCTCATCTAGACTAAGGTCAATGGTAAACCAACGGAACGTCTCCATCCTTGCCAGCATCGCGATAGTTACACTATTGCTCACCCAATTTCAAAATTGTGCGCCGGCCAACGTTAGCGAAAGCAGCAATGCCCAATCAGGCGAAGTGCGTGTGATCGAGGATTGGAACAAAGCCGAGATTCAATTCTATTCCAGCGAAATTCAGGTGCACGACGAAGCCGAATCTACCGGTGTCGGTGGACTATGTAATCGCAGGCACAACGGTGCGAAATTACGTTGGGCGATCTGGGCCGGGCAGAAAACCAATGCACCATTGCTCTCGGGCTCAAGCACTTGTGCGGGCGGAGCGTTCAATGTCGGTATTGAAGAGCTGCCCAACTTGGTTTGTGGAGTGAAGCATTTGCTGGTCGCCGAAGGTGAGTGGGGCTCCTCGACTTTTACTCATGTTCTTCGTCGTTGCCAGCCGTTAGCTGCCGAATTCGTGGATGCTCCGGTTGAAGCCCCGACCGGTACGCAATGTTCCTTGGAATATCAACCGGCGGCTTCTGAAGAAGCCAATCCTTGCACCCAGGTCTGCTACCGCGACAACAAGGTTGTCTTAAACCGCGCGGTTCCCGCGGCTCAGTGCTCTTCCATCGCGGCTAAGCTCGCTGGTCCGTAACATAAGATGGCCTAGTCTTTAGCCTGGTCTTGTTGACCCTCCCAACAAATACTTCGAACATAAGGGAGTGAATCTCGAGAAATTTCTGACCTTCGTCACTCATCACAATGAGTCCATTATCCAATGGCTTTTCTTCGGCATCCTTTTGCTGGCGGGCACGCTCATTGCGAGATCGATTTTCGGAAAAAAGGAAGAGAATTCTCAACAGGCGACGGGTAACGATCTGCACTCGGCTCTAGAAAAGATTTTGGCCCAGACCACGAAGCTCGAAAATGTTTCCATAGAGAAATTGTCGGCCACCAGCAGCCCGCAGGCCGAAGCGGTGGTTGCGGCTTTGAAAGCCGATCTCGCAGTCCGCGAAAAAGAGCTCACCGAGCTTAAGGCTAAGGGTGGATCGGAAAACTCCGAAGCTACGACAGGCCTTTCGGCTCGAATAAAAGAGCTGGAGTCCAAGCTTTCGGAGTATGAAATTCTTGAAGACGACATCGCGGATCTCTCTTTATACAAGGACGAGAACTCACGCCTGAAGGCCGAGCTCGAGCGAGTGAAGGGTGGGGCCGTTGCCGAAGCACCGCCCGCGGCCGCGCCGCTCGACAGTGAGCCGCCAAAGGGTGATGACATCGTGGCCGAGTTTGCGCAAGCGGTGGAACAGAAAACCACCGAAGAAGAATCCGCGGATCTCGCGAGCCTAACCGTCCCCGATACGGGCGATCCCATGACCGATTTCGAACAGACGGTTCAACTAGAAAAAAAGATGGCCAATGAGCCCGCGGCTCCGCCCCCGGCGACTGCCGCCGCGCCGAAAGAGGCGCAAGCTGAAGCCGATGATCTTTTCGCCGAATTCTCGCAGAGTGCTCCCGAGGAGGGAGCGGCCTCTTTGGACACCGATAAAATGATGGCCGAGATGGCCGCACTCGTTAGTATGGAACCGTCCAAAGACAGTGCTCTGGAAGAGTCCATTGACACCGACAAGATGGCCGCCGAAGCCACTTCCTTCGAAAAATCATGAAGGCAATTTTTTTATTGTTCCTATTCGTGTCGTGTGGCGCGGGGGCAGAGCCATTGGTCTCTCTGGAAAGCTTGATGGAGAGACCGATGGAAGTGCGCGTTCGTGAGCTCGCCAAAGTCGGTGACAAGGTCTATCCGTTCTTAGTGCGCACCGCATTTGATAAAAACGAAAGTTTGCTGGAGCGCTGGCGGGCGGTCACCACGATGGGCCGATTTGATCCCCTGCGCTTTCGTCCCGAGTTAGACAAAGCTTTGATTAGCCCAGAATGGTTTATGCGCAACGCTGCTCTGATCGCCCTGCAAACCGATGAGCGCGCTCGGGCCGTGGCCTGGTCCATTCGTGCAATAGAAGACGAGGCTCTGGTGGTGCGCACGCAAGCGGTCAGAAATTTAATCGAGCTAAACGCGCGCGAAGCCGAACCTTTGCTGTGGCACCAGGTCTCGGCCAAGCGAAACTTTCGCGGTAAAGAAAGTCTTTGGATTCGCACGCACATAGCCGAAGCTCTCGCACGATTCACTGGCCCAGGTCGCACACGGCATTTTCAAAAGCTGCTCCAAGACAGTGACGAACGACTGCATAAATGGGCTATCATGGGTCTAGAAACATCGACCGGCATGAAACTGAGCGCCGGCAAAGAACCCATCGAAATCCACCGCCAAAAATGGCTCGCCCGCCTAGGCACCAAAGCGATTTAGTTCTGCTGGTTCTGTTTCTTCTGGGCTTTAGCTAGGGCGCGTTCAATTTGGATTTCGCGGCCGATGCGGTAAAGGAGAGATTTTTCCTCTAGACCGTCGCTGGGCATGGACTTCGGATCCGAAAAGAAATCCCTGCGCAGTTGAGTATCTTTTACGATCGTGACCTTCGTGGCTGCGCGGCTGGACAAAGCGCCTTTGATCACGCGGATGGTGAGGCGGTAAGTTTCACCGCTGGCCGCGACATCGGACTTATGCGGAGGTGCCCAAACACGGTAGCCCCGAATCTCGTCGGTTTCGAGCATCCCTTGATCCATGTTGCTGACCCTTAAAGGATAAGGCTGGAGCACGAGATTCACCGAGCGCCAGACCTCTTCAAAATTGGCGTAGTACACTTGCTCGCGTGGGCCGTAATACATTTGCGGACCGGTGCGCTCTTCGAAAAGAGCGCACGCATTGAGCAGGAGAAGAAAAGCTAAATTAGAGATCCAAAGCGTTACGTGTGACATGCGTGACTGTGGATAAGTCTATCCTCGAAGAAGGCACAGCCGCACCAACAAAATTCGCGGGACGCGCCATAAAAAGAACTTCCCAACGATAGGTACGATCGGGGCGTTTGGTAAAGCTGATTTTCGGCAATTCCACTTGGGATAGCCAAGTGGTCGACCATACTTCCCACAGGCGAGTGCGTTTTTCCGAGGCCACGTTGCCAACCATGGTGGTTTCGATCTCACTCATCACCATGTAGGTCGCGACGGGCGTAAGACCCGCGGGCAAAGTCGGAACAGTCAGGGCCAAAACATCGCCCGTGAGCGTAGGCTTGGCGATCAGCGGCAAAAACTGTGGTGCCACGCCGCCGGTGGCGGATAAGAAAGCGAAGCTCAGTTGAGTGAAATCTTGTTTGGCCACGGCAGAACTGACGATGAAGTTTTCGCGGTCCAAATCCATCAAAGGTTTAAACCACGAAAAGGGCTGACTCAAAAAAGCCTTAGCGTTTTTTGTCACGTTCACTAGAAACGAAAACATCATCGGTGCAGTACCGAAAGATTTCATGTTCAAACTTTGACCAGTGTTGATGCGCTTTAAGTCCGTTGGGATAAGCATTCCGTTTTGTTCAACCAAAGCCAAATTGACCATCTGTTGATCTGCATCAAATGTGGGCGCTCGAACAGCCACCTGCGTATTGAAGGGCACTTGATTGACGGCCACATCTTGCCCAATCAGGTTGCCTTGTACGTCGAGCTCTTTTTGTCCGCCTTCGATAAAAGTGAAGTGATTGATCAGCTCAAACATCGACTTACCGGCACGGATATCATTCACCACCCGTTGAAGTGGGAATTGACCGTGCGTCGCCGTCAAGGTTTGTACGCCCGGATTGCGCAGGTACACGCGGTATTCAGGCTTGTTCAACTCGATCGGGAAAATATAATTTTCAGTCTGCTGCGGGAGCGAAATATTGCTGGGTAAATTCACGTCATTGCCGATGATCGTGATGGTGTCGACCTTCGGGCTGATGACCGTCGAAAGATCAAAGGCCAAAAGATTGTCCCTTGAGAGCGCGGGGATCATGAGCGCGAAATCCACTTTTCCGTCGGTCACTAAGCGGGGAAAATTGGTGGCTACGCCTTTGACTTCGAATTCATTGGTCGCATCTTGCTTCAAGAGCTGCAGAGTCAGCTCTCCGGGGACCGAAGTGGGTAGGGTAGAAGTGATGAAGCCGGGCGCTTGCACGGTCAAGGGCAAAGCGTCCTTCCAGTCGGCCGGGATACTGGCCACGCCGGCGGCGTCCGTGATTAACACGTTGCCTTCGAAAGGAACTCCGGGTTCGAAGCCCACCAAGATACTGGCATTGGCAATCGGCAGGCCGACGTTGTCTACGACGGTGAGGCGGTCCGCACTCAGTAGCTGCAATTCGCCCTTGTAGGCGCCTTGAGTTGTGAGCGCGCTACTTGTATTTTGCTGTTCTGCACAAGAGGTTACGGTCGTCGCTAAAACAATGAGACCAAGAATTCGTCCTGAGAATGTCATTTATTTCCCCCCGGAAATATTAATGTACGGCCTGTACCGGATTGAAATGTCGTTCCAGGGAAAGGTCAAGATGTTGCTTTGAGAGGGTCAAGAGGTTGACAGCCATCTCGAATTGGATATAGCTTGACGCCTCTTGTCTCAGTCTCTGGTTATATACTCTGTGGCGGGGTAGCTCAGTTGGTTAGAGCATCGGAATCATAATCCGAGGGTCGTGTGTTCAAGTCACATCTCCGCTACCATTTTTACCAATATTTGCGTCTCAAGTCACTCGCGCCCCTGAAGCATCGCGTCCCGTTTCGCCACGGTTTCGGTTATGGAACGCGCACAGCCAGCGCAGGTTGTTGCTAAAGTTCAGGCCGCCCCGGCTGTACTCGTGAATGTGATCGCGTTGCAGGAAATGTTGGGACCCGCAACGGGCACCTGAATGCGGATCCACGTAGCAACAGCCCTCATGCCGAGTTTTCTCCATTTCGCGCTTCACCTCACTTGGGATATGACGGGATCTGGTTTTGATCGCCACCCGCTTTCGCGGTTGCGGCGAACGATGCGCCTTTTCGATCAAAATTTTAATGAGATCCTCCATTTTTCCGCTAGGCATTTGGTGCGCGTACTTGGCCTTAAGATCCTCAATTTGCTTCAAGGTTTCATCGTCGACATAAAATTGAATCAGGTTCTGATTCTTCGCCACGGGCTTTACTTTTTCGTGCAGAGTCTGCGCCGCCGGATATTTTTCAGCCAACACCTTATCCGCCGAACGGGTGGAGACGTTGTTAAGGCTTTCAAGCACCTCGCGCTTTTCTTGCGTAGATACTTGGCGTTGCTTGGATTCGGCGGCAAAGACCCGCTGAGCTTTTAAAGCATTGGTCACGCTGAGCTCTCCATCTTCGAGTTTCCGCTCGACCTCAGGAATCGCAGTCATCAAACGCATCGCTTGCAGTCGTGGATAGATCTGATCATCGGTCAGGTGAAACCTTAGGGCTATAAATTTATAAAGCGAACCCGCATGAACCCAGAGCCGGCGCATTTCGATCTCGCGAAAGTGGCGAAGAACTTCGACTTCAGATGCGCGCATAGTTTGCAACGCCCGTTCGGTGCTATCGATCAGTTGTTCATTGCTGAGTTGATTCAATTCCATGTAAGACTCCTGTTAAGAACGGCCACTTTACCATCGAATTTAAAATCGGATTTTGCCGCTCTATTGCTCGCTCAAGGCTGCACTAAAATTGTCAATGCGCTCGAGGGTGTATTTCTGAAATCCGTGGCATCAGAAGGCGCTGATTGATTGAAGATATCGTTCTAGTCCTTGGCTGGACGCACGTCATGCAAACGTGATTTTTACTTCGAATCCCTGTCAAGTACGATCTACAAAAAGTGTAGTACTGTGAGCCTGCTCCCGCCGTTTCGAAACGGCTCGCACGGATCTATCGATAGGATCGATTTTAAATCTCGATGTCCGCATGCAGAGCGTTTCTAAAGTGCAAGCCCATCGGCAAGTTACCACTTTAGAAAAGTAAATTGACGATGCAGATCCTTGTCTTGGTGAGGATCGTTCACATCAATGAGGTCACTCACCGTATAGCCACTCGAAATGCCATTCACCTGAATTTGACGTTCTAAAAAATCCACCTTGAAGTCGGCCCGCCAAGTTCGGTAGGCCAGATGATAGCCATCACCAAAAACTTCAACACGTTTGCGTTTGTGATCCAAGGGATCAAATTCCAGCTGACCGCGCAAAAAACCTAGAAGCTGCGATAGACCTTTGTCTTCAAGCCAGCGGATTTGCCGCGTGGCTAGGTCGGAGAATTCAACCTGCCACCGCTCCTCTTCGACGTTTTCCAGCCAGCCGACTTTAGCCTCCGGGAAAGCGTCGGCGTAGGGCAAGTATGGTTTAATGTCTAAGATGGGGGTGCCGTCCAAAAGGTCATTGCCTTCGACAAAAACTGTAAGTCCACTCACTTTCACCAAACGCACGCAGCTTAAGCCGATCGGGTTAGGACGATAGGGTGCGCGGGTCGCGAAGACACCGCGTTTGATTCGCGGTCCGCGTGGGGGCATCACCTTAGGTTTCCAGTCAGGATTTTGGTGAAACTGATAGATAATCCAGATGCGCTCGAAACCCTCCAGATCTTCGAGCGCTTGCTCGAACCCCTGATTCGGTCGCAGAACAATTTGTCCGCTCGAGCTCGTACCCAGCGCCGTCGCTTGCCGTCGGGCCTCGTACGGATGGGTACTGTCGGACTGAAAAATGCCGATGGGCTGCAAAGTCATCGCGCACTTTCCTCAAACTGGCGAAGCCATTCAAAGCCCGCAATACCAAACGCAACACCTGCGTTCATGGAATTCTTGATTCCACGTACAGGTATGCGGCAGATGGCATCGGACTTGGCGAGAGTCTCGCTTTCGACGCCGAAGCGCTCGTTGCCTACGATAAACGCCACCGGTTTCCCGTTAAAATCGAAATCGTAAAGGGAGGTGGCCGTGGCGGCGGTTTCGAGCGCGACGATCATATACCCTTCGCGACGCAGTTCTTGGCAAGCCTCGGGGGCGCGGTCCAGCCTTCGCCAGGGCACCACTGTCGAGGTACCCATGGAGGTGCGTCTGGTTTTTTCGTCTTCGGGTCCGGGCGTGTACCCGGTCAAGATAATTTCAGACACCCCTAAGCACTCACTTGTGCGAAACAAAGCACCGACATTAAAAGCGGAGCGCAAATTCTCGGCGATCAGTTTAAGCGGTACGCGCTGAACCGAATTTTCAATGCCATCACCTTCTTCCACCAAAAATTCATCGTCGCGCAGGGCTCTGCCCGAAAGTCGTTCGAAGGGTACGATGCAGCCATAAAAGTGGGCGAGGGAAATTTGGTCATGCAAATGAAGGCTGCCCGCGGCCAGCCGCTGAAGACTCGGCGTTTCAGATTGAGCGCAGTCGGCAACTTCTTGTTTCAATTCTTGTAGCCGTCGGTCGGCCGAGAAATCTAGAATTTGTCTTCGATCACGACTGGGCCAAGCCAGCTCAAGCTCGCGCGCTATTTTAAGAATCCGCGCGAGTCGGGCTTGGTCGGCCGGGATCATTTTACTTTTTGACCCGCTTGAGCGCCACTGTCAGGCGACAAGATAAAAAGCTCTTTACCACCTGGGCCCGCGGCCAAAACCATACCTTCGGACATTCCGAATTTCATTTGGCGCGGTTTTAAGTTGGCCACTACGATGGTCAAGCGTCCCACCAAAGTCGCGGGTGAGTAGGCCGCTTTGATGCCGGCGATAATTTGCCGTTCACCTAATTCGCCTAAGTCCACCTTCAAGCGTAAAAGTTTGTCCGCACCTTCCACTTCTTCGGCAGAGATAATTTTGGCGATGCGAAGATCGACCTTCATAAAGTCATCAATTTCGATTTCCGCCGCCTTGGCCGAGGCTTCGGCGCCTTTGGATGCGGGCTTGTCTGTCGTAGCTTTGACCGAAGCGCTGGCTTTCGGATCAATCACTTTACTCTCCTCGATCATTTGTTGGATCTTTGGTAGTTCGATGCGCACGGCCAAGTGCTCGTATTCGCCGATTTGGTGATCGGTCAAGGTGCGTGTGACGTCGCTCCAAACATAGGACTTTTCATTCATCAGTTTCGCCACCCGGTCCGCGTATTTAGGTAAGACCGGTGCCAGATAAATCGAAAGCAAGCGGAACACATTCAAAATCGACGTCAGAACTTCACGTGTGGCTTCGGGATCGCTGTTGATCAGCTTCCACGGTGCGCGCTCGTCGAAATAGCGATTGGCTTCGTCGGCGAGCGCACGGACCTCGGTCATAGCTTTACCGAAATCACGTTTTTCGTAATGACCCGCGATTTCTTCGGATTTACTTTTCGCAAGCTCAACGAGTTTTAGAGCTTCGCCGCTCAGCTTACCCATGCGGCCGTCCAAGCGCTTGGCAAGCATTTGTCCGCCGCGCGATCCAAGGTTCGTGATCTTGCCGATCAAATCCGAGTTCACGCGGCCCGCGAAGTCTTCGAGGTTTAGATCCACGTCGTGCAAATTGCCGTTGATCTTGCAAGCATAGTAATAGCGCAAATACATCGGATCGAGATGCTCAAGATACTTGCGCGCGGTGACTGAAGTGCCTTTGGACTTGGACATCTTTTCGCCGTTGACGGTGAGCATGCCGTGCACGAACACTTCGCGCGGCAGATTGTAGCCTGCGGTCTTCAGCATCGCGGGCCAAAACAAGCAGTGAAAGTAAACGATGTCCTTACCGATGAAATGGTAGTTTTCGGTTACAGGGTTTTGCCAATAGTCCTTAAGGTCTTTTCCGTTCTGCTTACACCAGTTCCAGGTCGAAGAAATGTAGCCAATGGGCGCGTCCACCCAAACGTAAAAGAATTTGTCCTTAAGTCCTGGAATTTCAAAACCGAAATACGGTTTATCGCGCGAGATATCCCAGTCCCGAAGCTCGCCCGCCGTCCACTCCTTCAATTTGTTCGCCACTTCGCTGGAGGTATGCTTCGGCACCCAGTCGTTTAGGAAATCGCGAAAATGATCTAGCTTGAAGAAAACATGGCTGGATTTTCGCTGCACTGGGGGATTGGCGCAGATCGAGCAACGGGGTTCTTTAAGTTCCGTCGTGGCATAGGTCGAGCCGCAGACATCACAAGAGTCCCCGTATTGGTCCTTTGCCGCGCACACCGGGCAGGTGCCTTTGACGAAGCGGTCGGGCAAAAACATTTTGTCGTGGTCGCAATACAGCTGTTCAATGTCGCGGATGTCAGTGTGACCGGCTTCGCGCATCTTTTCATAGAAGGCTTCGGCTAAAACTTTGTTTTCAGGATCGTTGGTGGATCCAAAAAAATCAAAGTCGATGCCGAAGTCATTGAAGTCGCGCAGGTGATCGATTTTACTTTGGGCGATGTAGGCTTCGGGCGTGACACCTAATTCGCGGGCTTTGACCATGATCGGGGTGCCGTGGGTGTCATCGGCGCAAATGTAAAGGCATTCGTGACCACGCATCTTTTGGAAGCGCGTCCAGAAATCCACTTGCAGGTATTCGACCAAATGTCCGATGTGAATGGGGCCGTTCGCGTAGGGCAACGCACCCGTGGCCACGATTCGTCGTTTCTGCAAATTCCCCTCCGCGGTGGTCATCAAAAGACACTGTAATCTAAAGGTTTGAGGGGGGCAAGTTGAAGCTGCGCTCGGGTGGGGCCTGGGGCGCAGCTATTTACCTCATTAAGGTAGATGATCGCCTATTTTAGGCAATTGGGATCTGGACTTGATGTTTACCTAAAATAGGACGATATTTACCTAAAGTAGGTAACATGCTTAACGAACTATTCGGTAGCGAAACCACGGTGAAATGCCTTCTCTATTTGGCCGCCATGGATCAAGGCTACCCGCTGGAAATTTCAAAGGCCTTCGGAATTAGCAACACGCAAGTGACCCGAACGCTGAATAAGCTAGAGCAAGCGGACATTCTTCTTGGACGGGAAGTAGGGCGAACAAGGATCTATTCTCTGAATC
>JBEIHA010000102.1:0-9961 GCA_040381635.1 Pseudobdellovibrionaceae bacterium | reverse complement strand
TCGGATGAGTGCTCTTTCATGTTCAGGAAGCTCGGCGATAGCTTGGTCAAAGCGGGGCTTGTCCTCTAAATATGCATTATAGAAATATGAGTCCGAGTCACCACTCGGATCCTTTGCAATGGCAACAGCACCAAGTTTAACGAACGAAGAAATTTCTAAGCGACGCAATCCGCGTGCTTTCGAGAACTCAAAAGTTTCGATTTGATGGCGCGCCTGCTGCAATGATCCAGCTTCGTTACCCGCCAGCTTTGCGGTCAGAATGTCCAACTTCGCGCATGATTTGCATCTCTCGTTAGCGAAAGCGAACTGAATGTTTGCGAGCACCGAGAAAATCAGAAGCATTTTTAAAAATCTCATGACTTAGTCCTTTTTAGTCTTTGACCAAACAATATTTTAAAGGGCGCCGAGCACTTCCAAAGCGAGCCTGGATCGAATTACTACTCTTCGTAAAGTGGTGGTAGCGACCATCAGTACCAAGAATTTCGATGTGACCGTGAATATCACCCGCAGTTCGACTACGAGCAGCTACTCTCACCGAGGTACTTCCGTACACCCGAACAACTCCAGGAGTGTTACATGCACTGGCATCGTGGCGAAATCCATCTTTTCTTAAGTCAAGGAGAGCGTTTTTTGCCGAGTTTTGGGTGAGCGGGCTTCGTATCAGTCCGGCAGCCTTCAAGACATTGTGTACAGCGCGCCAACACTTATTCTTTCCCGCTCCGTATCCTGCCCTTAAATGCCGTTGTAGTCGATCTGCGTATGAAATTGTACGTTTTCCGCCCCGAACCGTGTCGCGCACGACCTCGGTTAGACTTTCAACCATGGCGGTGAAGCCACCAGCATTTTGGCATCGTCCCTCCGCGCAGTAGGTCCCCTCGGTGATATGATCATCATTGACCCAGCCTTTGCGGCCACGAACTTCTACTTCGGACCAGCCATTTCTTTCGCGGCCCGTGGGGTCAAGATATGTTCCGATTTCAATCAATCCTAACTTCCGACCGTGCTCGCCGGGGGCAGATCGCAAAAAGATCTTAGATGTCGACACCATTTGGTTCGTATCGTTACCTAACTTTACCGTCGACGGCCTGGGGCTAGGTTGTGGCAATGCTGCGAGTGCCGGACCTAAGGTCAACGTGGGGGAGGCCTGTTGGGATTTTCCACCAAACATGAATGAACCAGAGGCCTGAGAAACCACCGGTAGGCAGAGAATGGCGACTAGGGCCATTTTAACTTTAATTGTGCCCCTAGTGTTCGTTGCCATTTGCTTAACCATTCCTGTCTTAAGTTCTTGCCTTGGATAGAGCAAAGTCGCGGCCAGCTCAAAAAATTGAATACTTACTTAGGTTTAAAAAACGGTGTCTCAATATGAGACAAAAAAGATGTACACCGACTGTGCATCGTCGAACAAATTTGCGCCACCATTCAATCCGCCCCCAAATGAGGCGCCATCTTATCCACGCCATAGTGTTTGATCGCAGCCCGCTGATTACACGACCGGCAAAGAAGGCGCAGGTTCTCCAGCGAATACTGGCCCATCAATTGGTCAAGCGTGATGCCGGGATGGGAATGGGCCAGCATGCCTTTAAGTGTTTCTAGATTTTGAACAGTGACTTCTTTTGTGGTGAAGGTCACTTGATAGGCGTCTTCGCCGACCATCTTGATTCTTTCTTTGAACTTCAATGGTGTGTCCGCCAGCGCAAACACAATCTTCTGAGCTTCGCGCGTGCTTTGCCCAGCGACTTTCTTTAGGACGGATATCTTTTCGGCCTGATCATAAGCTCGGCCTTCTTTTTTCTGGTGCGAGAATAGACTTTGGACAATACCGACGTGGGTCAAATTCAAATCGCCAGATTCCATCATCAATTCGACCTGTGGGATTTCGCGCAGCAAGCGCATGGCTTGAATCCGGCGCAAGGCCTGATCGCGGGGATAGCCCAGTTCATGCATAACCAAATCCAAAAGGCCTGGCTGTTTAAAGTCCGCGTACAACCGGCGGCGGTCTATTTCTTTGATGTGATGGAGAATAGTGACGAGCAAGGCACTGCCCTCAAAAGATTAAAGAATCAGGATCATGATGGATGGTGTATTTGAATGCCGACCCCACGAGAAGCGCTATCATGAAGGTTAAAAGCCATACCAAGCAAGGGTGGCAACGGCGCAAGCTCGCTTCCATTTTCAGCTTGAAAGCTCGTCAAGAGAATCCTAAGAATTTATTTTTGTAACGCTAAATAGCAATAACGAAGAATAACACTAATTAAAATTAGTTTATATTGAACCCCAAACCCTTCTCAGGTCTACTGAAAACCGGTATTCGAGCGCCCAACTCAGCTGCTGTGAATGCCTCAGCAGTCGCGGCGAAACGACTAGTTTAATTGGTCTAAAAAGTTTTACCAGTTGAGCGGCGACCGGTCGTTGAACTCGAAAGCGAATTCAACGACCAGTAAATGGGGCATTAGAAAGTCTCGACCGCGGGAGATTCAGGCTCTGGGGTCGAAGGCTTCGCGGACTTCAACCGAGGCAGGGCGTCGATCGCGGCCCCATGGGGATCACGACCGCTCATGTTCTTTTGGATGAAATCGATGCGCTCGTTGATCTTGGCGTCGACGAGTGTCGCTCCGTCGCCAGGATTGCGCACGATTTTTGGCGTGATGAATACCACTAAGTTTCTTTTTTCCTTTTCTTTAGACTGCGATTTAAATAGCCAGCCCAGAATTGGAATATCGCCAAGCACCGGGATTTTCCTTACGGTTTCGACGTCTGAATCCTTCATCAGACCACCCAAAACGGCAGTATCGCCGCTATTGACCACGATCTGGGTCTTTATTTTACGGGTATCAATGGACACGGCGTTTTTAGCCAATTCCGAGGCTCTGACGGGAGCCGATGACAATTCCTTTACCTCTTGGTCGATCTTCATCTGAACAGTGTCGGTGTCGGGCGAGATATAAGGTGTCAGGGTCAACTTCGTCGTGACGTTCTGGCGTTCAATCTGCTGCGAAACCACGCCGCCCGTGGTGGGCGCCGAGCTAAGCGAGACGGGTGCGTTCGCGCCCACTTCGATCAAAGCTTCTTCGTTATCTAGCGCCATAACTTGCGGAGTGGACAAGATGTGCCCGTTGGCGTGCGCCGTGATCAATTTGATCAAACCCGTAAGGCTCGGCACGTCGAAAGATTCAGCTCCAATCTTGATCTTAGTCAAACCACCGCTACCAAACCCGATGACTCCGCCGGCATCGTTGGCCGGATTGATCAAAGACGAAATATCGGCCGAACCCCGGAAGCCGAAGCGGCCGATACCGTTGGTGCCTGCCGCGAACTTGTACGCGTCGACTGACCATGTATTTTGCTTTGAAGCACTCATCTCCATAATGATTGCCTTAATAAACACCTGATCACGCGCGATATCAATTTTGCGCAGCAGATTTCTCACCGTCTCGTAATCCTGTTTCGAAGCCACGATAATCAAAGAGTTCGTCGTCTTATCCGCGCTGATCTTCACTTCGCCGCCGAAGATGGCGGTGGCCGCAGGTCCGATCTGCGCTTGGCCGCCGGGTCCGATCATGGGAGGGCGGTTTGCTCCACCTTGTGCGCCAGCGTCCTGCGCTTTCTTAGATTCCGAAGCGATGCCGTTTAAGATATTGGCCATGGGCTCGGCTTCGGCGAAGCGCAGCGGGTAGACAAAGAAGCCGCCGCGTTCATCGGCGCTCATCGAATAATCTAAACGTGAAACCAGCTTACGGATCTTTTCAATCCCAGCCTTGTTACCAACCACGATGATGGAATTGGTGCGTTCATCGGGAACGACCAGCGAATACACTTCGGCACCGCTGCCGCCGCCGGATTCGGGACCGCCCGCGGGACGAAATCTAGGAACGCCCGTGCCGAATTGGTTTTTCTTTTCACCCTTATTGATGATTTGATCCACTAAATCGCCGATGTCTTTGGCGCGGGCGAACCTGACGCGGATGACTTCCATCTGCTCTTCAAAGCCCTGCACGTCGAGCTGCTCTAAGATCTTCATGATGCGGTCCATGTTGGCGCCGTAATCTGAAACGATCAGCGAGTTGGTGGGCGTGTAGGGGACAAGCTCGCCATCTTTCGACGTTAAGATTCGCAGCTGCTTGTTCACTTCGTCTGCCGAAATGTACTTAAGCTTAATGATCCGAGTGATCATCTGATCGGAGCTCGGAAAGTACGCGCCCGAAAACGTGTCAATATTGTCACGCTGAGCAGCCCTTGCCTGTTTGATCTTGTAAAAGCCATCGCCCGGAACAATCGCTAGACCGTTGATCGCCAATGCCGATAAGAAAGCTTTGTAAGCTTCGGCCACGGTCAAGCGTGAGGGCGCGATGATCGTGATCTTACCGCGCACCTGCGGATCAACGACGAAGTTTTTTCCCGTGAGTTCCGAAATCGCCTTTACCAAATCAGCAACATCCGCGTTTGGATAGTCAAATGACTCAATCATGTCCGGAAAATTTTCGTTAGTGATGTCCTCGATACCCGCCTCAGCTAACGATTTCCCAGTCTTCTTAGAAACGAACCCTTGGGTGGGCTTAGTCTCCCCCCCAGATCCCGAGGGCCCGCCCGCCGAAGTCGAAGGCGGGGGAGGTGGAGGAGCGAGACTTTCCGGTTGATCGAAACCCACGTCTTCTTGGGCGAGCCGGCGCGAAGGAGCTTTGTTGCTCTGACCTTGCGCTTGCGGCACGACGAAGGCCAAAAGCAGCAGTCCTTTTACGATGGGTTTCATCATCATCTTACCCCTCCTTGGGTATTTAGTCGAAGCCAGATGACTTCGGACCTCAGCGATTCACGTTGTAAATAAAAGTTTCGTCACGCCCGTTCCGTTCCACAGTCAGGGTGATGCGTCCTTCCGTTTTCAAGGCATTGTACATTTCCATCGCCTTGGTCGGGGAGTTCACATCGTCGTTGTTCACTTTTTTGATCACGTCCATCGGCTTGAAGCCGAGTTTTTCGTAAACGCTGCCAGGCTGAATCGCCACGAAGCGAAAGCCCGACACTTGACCGCCGGTGCCCGGTAAAATGTTCGGCACCATGCGGGCTTGCTGCAGGACCGCGCCAAGGTCTGCGGTCTGCGCGGTGATCAAAGCTTGATCCACGGTGAATTCGAACTCACCTTTTTTGTCGATGCCACCCGCTGCGGGCACGGTCGGCTGACCCACGCCAAAGGTCACGGCGTTGTCTTTCGGGATTTCAATAAACTCTAAGCGATTGTTATTCAAGTTACGAAAGATCACCTTACGGCGTTCGATCGAGGTCACGCGGGCGATGTTTTCAATTTCGGCGTCGATCATGTAAGCGTTCACTTCGTTCTTAGTTTTTGATGCAATCGAAGCGACGGATTTTTTAGGGTTGGCATGCACCAAGGTGCCCTCCAACTTCAAAGGCAACTGCGAGGCCACGGGCGGTAGGTCGACCGCTCCTTCTTGTCCCCCTTCGGCCGTGAGGGCGGGCGGGATTTTACCGTCGGCATTGAACATGTTGCGCTGGGGAACATTGGCGTATTTCGCTTCGCTCACAAAAGTGGACGTTTGCGGTGGCGCCGCGCGCACCGGCGGTGCTTGCGTTGGCAGCATCGACGGCCTGACGAAGAGAATGCTCAGGTCGGCCAGCAAGTAGCCGCACAGGAGTGCCAAGATATAGATATAGAAACCTTCGAACGGCGGACGGCCTTTCGAACCTTTTGGCAGCGACGAGAGAATCCGATTGTTGCTGAAGAGACCCATCGATTTCAGTCTAGCAAACCGGTAGCCCAAGTCGTCAATTACAACAGGGTGCAATCATTTCATAGACAATGGTCGAGCTTAACCTGTGCGCGAAATTAAGGGCCCTTCACGAGCGAACACTCGAGAGGCACACTTCCTGCTTTAGTGTCATTTTGGGTAGGGGGAGCAATTCCTCAAAAATTTAATGTTATCAACGCTTGGTGATGACGAGGTTATCTGCCTGTTATTCACTTAGGGATTCTGGGGAGGGTCTATGCGTGATGCACTGGTTTTTAATGGGGCGAGCAATTTAGATTTCCAAGACATTCGGACAAACGTGATCCGCGTTCCCGAAGTGGTGGTGCGGATTCGGGAAGCGCAAGCGATTTGGGACAAGGTTTCACCGACGCCGCTGGATCTGGCGAATTTCATCGGCAGTGAAGACGACGTTTTCTTAAGTCACATCAAACTCAAAAGTTTTGCGACGGCGGTGGTTCAAGTTGGACTATTGGATCGCTACTTAAAAAATCACAAAATGCCCGAATACGTGGTCGGCGCGATCAACGGCGATTCGCCGATGCGCGTGGCGATGGGGCAGAAGTCCTTTCTTGAATTGGTGACCGAAAGCCTCGCTACGAATGGACCGCGCCCGCGCGTGCCGGTGGCGAACGCTCTTGATCTGCCGATCTTGGCTGGCGTTCAGTTGGTTGAGTACGCTGTCTTCTGCCGGGGTACGGATGGTGATTACGTGCGACAAATTACGGAAGTGCGCGAAGTTGAGCGCATGATCGTCGATTTGGTCGATCAACATGAGGTGAATAAACTGGTGATGGTCGGCCCGGGCAGTTCGGTTTCCGGGAAGAAAGTACTGGATCTTACCTCACGGGACGTGCAGGTTTTAGAGAGCATTGATCTTGATCCTATGCTTTCTTGGTTCTGGTCGAATTTGAGGGAAAATCGTTTGTCGATTGCGAACTAAAACTCAGCTGAGCTTTCTGAATCAGGCTAAGGGCGACCTGCGGCGCGCCTTGGCCAACGTTTGTCACAAAATGCTTAATTAAATTCTAGTTTCGCGTACAATCGGCCGTCGTTGAGTGGATTTTCTGTTGCGCTAGCCATCCTGGCTGTAATTAAACAGAATATGATTATACGCGATGTTTCCTGTCTAGAGACAGGAGACTCTGCGTTAGAGGTGAACATGGAAGCCTACATCGGTGGGGCCCTCGTGGCCTTCGGACTTTTTCAATTGGGCGCGGTTTTCGGTTTAATTTTCCGCCGCAACGATATTGCGGACGTGCTTTGGGGCCCGGGCTTTCCGCTGACCGCGTTGGGCGCCCTTTCTTTCATGCGTGATTCGGGCCGATCGGTTGAGCTTGGAGTGACCGAGCACTTGATCTTGGCGGCGTTGATCATCTGGGCCGTGCGCTTGGCCTTTTATGTCGGCAGGCGCTACTGGAAAAAAGGTCAAGAAGACGTGCGCTACAACAATTGGCGCAAGCAGTGGGGAAGCACTTGGGTGTGGCGTTCTTACCTGCAGGTTTTTGTTTTGCAGCCGCTGATCCTCTTCGTTATCGCCCTGGCTTTCTTGCACGCCATGGACAAAACTCCGCGTGAACTTACGGCTTTGGTTGTTGCGGGGGCAGTGATTTGGGCCTTTGGATTTATATTTGAAGCGCTGGCCGACGATCAGCTGCGACGTTTTCAGGCGGACTCCACGAACAAAGGCAAAATTATGGACCGGGGGCTTTGGGGCTGGTCTCGCCATCCGAATTACTTCGGTGAGGTGGCGCAGTGGTGGGGGATTTTCTTTATGTGCGTAACGATCGAGGGCTGGTGGACGGTTGTATCGCCCATCGCGCTCACGTTTTTGGTGATCAAGGTGTCCGGTGTGGACATGCTCGAAGCCTTAATGGAAAAGCGTGCCGGCTGGGCGGATTACAAGGCTCGAGTTTCGGTGTTTTTCCCGCTCCCGCCGAAGTAAAATTTCAAATTTTTTGTAGCTGCGGAGTATGCGCAATCTTCGAGCGCGAGCTGCTGCGAGCCGCTTTGCTTTAACGCTGTAGCAATTCTTTAGGCGAGTCATCGACCAGATCTATTGCCTACGGTCATTCCTATACGGAAATGCGTAATGTCGACCTGAGTTCGCATCGTTGAAATGGAAAAACGAATGATTTAGCGTCGATTCACAATCCGGAATTAACCGGAAAAATCCTAGGGGGATTTGTATGAAAATGGTTCTAGCCGTATTATTGGTTTTTGGTGCCTTTGCTCAGGCTGAAGGTCTGCGTGATGATTCGCGTGTGTCTCAGGACGTGTTGGATGCTCAAGGTCGTGGTTCCTCGATGGCTGCTTCGGAAACGGCAGACAATGTCACTCGTCGCATAGCTGATGATCGCAATCCTTGGATCAACCAAACTGAACTCGATCGTCAAGGTCGTGGTTTGTCGGCTGGTGGTCATGCAGCGATCGTTCAATACAAAGGCTGTTACACCACCTACAAGACTTGGGAAAAAGCTCAACGTAACTGTCCCCCCGGAGCAATTGCGGTAGAAATTTTCAATGGCCGTGGTTTGGGTTACACTTGCCAATGTTCGATTGACGCCGAGCGCGGTGGCGGTGGTCCAAACTAACGTTTTTGTACTTATTGTTTCGTTTACCTTTCAAGGCCCCTCGGCGATAAGCGGAGGGGTGTTTTCTCTTCAAAAAGGCGCTATGGATTTGACCTAGCAAAAGTGTGGCTGAATATTGGGCGGACGATGCGAATTACGAATCTGCTTACGATCTTGTGTGAACGCAGATGCATGTCTCAGGCGGAGTTAGCTAGGCGTGTGGGGATGCAACCTAGTCACTTGAACCACTTTCTACGGGGCCGCGGTGACGTTCGAGTCAGTAGGCTCTTGAAAATTCTTGAAGCACTCGATGTGGATCTGATCAAGTGCCTTTCGGCCTATGTCTCAGTCACTCAGAGTGAATTGCAGAGCAACTCTCACGGAAAGTTCGTCGACGAAGATATCTCCGTAAAGTGGCTAAGGTGGTCGAGCCTCGATCAGATTGCCGTGCGGGATCTCTTGGCGAATCTAGATGCCCATATTAAGAAGACTCATGATTACGCCGATTGAACCGGATGCAGATCACCATTCTGGATTGAGACGTCGCTTAATTCATTCAGTTAAAATGGATTACCGCTTCAGTCTGTTTTATATGAGCCCTGATCTAAGGAAAAACGAGCCCTATTGCTTTAAGGCTGCTGGTCAATCGTTAGGCTACACCGATTTGGAATGCACTGAGTTTCAACACGAACTTCTTAAGTGTGGGCTTTGGAGGAAAGACGTCGACGGTCGTATAAGGCTTAGGGACAGTTTTCTCGATCTCGGCGAGATGACCACTCATGAGCATATTGTCTCAGCCATGAACGTGTTAAGCCGGCTATCTGAAGATGCGGCCTGCTGGTACGAGACGATTTCTATTGTCACAAGCTTAGAGCTCAAGAAGGAATTTTATAAAGCGATCAATCAAGTCATTCGTCAGTTTGTTGAAAAATCAGCTCGAATCGATGGCGATCGTATCGTCACATGGACTCATGAGGCTCTGGAAAATCATCAAATACGGACCACCCAAACGGAGAAGAAAAGTGCGAACTAGTGTTCGATTGTTCAGTCTAACCGCGTTGTTTTTTGCATCTTTGATGCTTCCTTCGGAATCTGCGTTCAGTGGCGGTTCTGGTGGAGGTGGTGGAATTGATCGGCCACGTTCTTTAAACATCAATTATTCGAACAATGACCACAGCGGTTGGATAAGTTTTGAAGAACTTGACCAGAGTTCCGCGAAGCTAGAAATCGATCAACGGAAAAGACAAATTAGAATCAGATTGCCGGAAGGTTGCATGACCACTTACAGCACCCCGGAAAAGGCAGCGGCGATGTGTCCAGGATTCATGGTGGTTCGCGTGTTCGGCGGTACCCCCGGATACACATGTCAATGTCGCGAAGATCGAGACGAAAAGGAGTTTCCTTCGGGGAACTGAATCAAGTGGCGCAAGCAAGTATGCGCACTAGGCCGCCCCTTCAGCCCTTTTGCCAAGTGACGTCTTTTTCGCCGACCAGGTGATTGAGTTGTCTAGCCAACAAGAACAACCAATCGCTCAGACGGTTCAAGTACACCGCATGCGCATCCTCTACCGTCATAAATGCGCGCAGTCGCAAGACCTGGCGTTCCGCGCGGCGGCAGACGGTGCG
>JBEIHA010000101.1:0-9964 GCA_040381635.1 Pseudobdellovibrionaceae bacterium | reverse complement strand
TCCGTATCGGCGGGGATCAATTGCAAAACTTCCGTCCGGACGGAATCCTCCTACATCCCGGGCCCGTGATTCGTGGAATAGAATTTTCGGCGTTCGTTCTCAACGACAAGCGTTGCAAAGTGGTCGATCAGGTCACCAACGGAGTTTTTGTCCGAGCGGCATTGATGTCCATCATGCTCGGCTTAGAGGTTCAAAAAGCGTGAATTCCACAAAAGGTTTCCTGGTGTTGGAGTCCGGAGAAACTTTCTCCGGACTTTGGCAAGGCGGAGCCTCAACGTTAGGCGGAGGCTCGATGTCCGGCGGAGCCTCGATGTCCGGCGGAGCCTCGAGCCGCGCCTTCGATCGCGCCGGCGAAGTCGTCTTTAACACCAGTCACAGCGGTTACGAAGAGATCGCGACCGATCCCTCCTACCTCAACCAAATCGTAGTCATGACGGCTCCGCAGCAGGGCAACTACGGCGAAAACGACGAGTTCTGGGAATCGGAGCGCATTTGGATCGACGGCTTTATTTGCGTTGAAATGCAAAACAGCTGGCGGGACAAACGTTGGCAAGAAAAGTTACTGCGCAACAAAGTGCCCATTCTGACCGACGTGGATACGCGTAGGCTCGTTTTCCGTTTAAGGGATCAAGGAACCCCTTGGGGTGCGTTGGTCATAGCCGACACTCCCGAGCAAGCGATAGAAAAAGCCAAACCGTTGATCACTGAAAAAAAGAAGCTAGATAAAGACTGGGTTTTTGCGGCGTCGGTAAAAGAAGAGCGCACCTTAAAAGGTGACAATCCCCGCGGGCCGAAAATTGCAGTTTTGGATTTCGGATGCAAAACCAATTCATTGCGCGAGTTAAAAGCCCGCAGCAGCGAAGTTAAAATCTTTCCGTCGCGAACCTCTGCTAAGCGGATCCGCGAATACAATCCCGACGGCATTTTGCTCACCAACGGCCCCGGTGATCCGAGCGACGTTCAAGTTGCGCCAGATACCCTGAAAGACCTTATCGGTTGGAAATTTATCTTTGGTATTTGCATGGGCCACCAAGTTCTCGGCCGTGCCCTCGGGGGCGAAACCTACAAACTTAAATTCGGTCATCGAGGATCGAATCACCCGATCAAAGACAAGCTACTAAATAAAATCTATATGAGCAGCCAGAATCACGGTTATGCCGTGAAAATGGAGACACTGCCGAAGTCCGTGCAAGTCACTCACGTGAACTTGAACGACAATACGGTCGCGGGGATTTACGATCCTTCGCGCAAGGCATTGAGCGTGCAATTCCACCCCGAAAGTCATCCCGGACCGCACGAAGCCTCTCAACTATTTGATTTCTTCATAAGGCAGACCCAATGAATTATGAACCGCTGATCGAAAAGCTCATGCAGCATTACACCAGTGCCCGGTACATGGCGGAAGTAGAAGCGGCCAAGGGCGATTTTTTTGAACGTGCGGGCACTTTCGACGAAGCTTCACATGACTTCGAATTGAAGATGGCGCAGTTCACCGACTGGTATTTGTTCACTCGCAAAATGGACAGTTCGGGTCGCGCCGGGATTGAAATGGTCCTCGACGATGCAGCTTATGATCTCAAGGATGAAGAACGTCCGCAGTATTTGAACCTGCGCAATTCTCGACACAGTTTGTTCGAGTTTAGCAAACTCAAGGGCGACGACGTTTACATCCGCGATCTTTTTACTGGCTTCAAATACGTCATTCGGCACTCACGCTTGACCCAAGGTTTCACCAAAGACGAATACTTTGAAGCCCGTCTGATCCCCCACGAGGGAAGCTTTGTTTTCTCTAATGCTTTTACTTTTCATCCCGCGGTCGTTCAGAAATTTATTTTGAAGGAAGTGAAGCGCGTCAATAAGCTCCCAGAAGAAGAGCAAGCCATTGGGCGCGAAGAATTGATCGCTCGACTTTTCAAGATGAAACACAAGCACGAGCAGTACCGGCACCTGGACATTCACCAAATCTATTCGAACGAATCCAAACTCAGACTGTAAGGGTTTAAAGTGCCAAGAAATTCCGACCTTAAAAAAGTGGTGATCCTGGGCAGCGGTCCGATCGTGATTGGGCAAGCTTGCGAATTCGATTACTCGGGAACTCAGGCTTGTAAAGCGCTGATGAAAGAGGGCTTGGACGTCATCCTCATCAACTCCAATCCGGCGACGATTATGACCGACGCCGAAATTGCGACCCGTGTGTATATCGAACCGTTGAAAGTCACGTACGTCGAGAAAATCCTTAGGCAGGAGCGTCCGGACGCCGTCATTCCCACGCTCGGCGGTCAGACCGCGCTCAACCTCGCGCTCGAACTAGATAAATCAGGGATTCTTAAAGAATTAAATATTCAATTGCTTGGCGCAACTCCGGACGTGATCCGACGAGCCGAGGATCGCGAACTATTCCGAGATATCCTAGATCAGGTCGGCGCGAAATATCCGACTAGCCATATGGTTCGAACATTCGAACAAGGCATGCAGGTCGCGGGTCGACTCGGCTTCCCTCTAATTTTGCGACCAAATTATACTTTGGGTGGCGCAGGTGGCGGCATTGCTTTTTCCCTCGAAGAATACCAAACCATGATCGCCGCGGGCCTTCACGCGAGCCCGACTAGCGAAGTTCTGGTGGAAGCCAGCATTCTTGGCTGGCAAGAATTCGAATTGGAAGTTATGCGCGATAAGGCTGGGACCTTCGTGGTCATCTGCTCGATCGAAAACTTCGATCCTTGCGGTGTACACACCGGGGACAGCATCACGGTGGCTCCGCAACAAACTTTGAGCGATGCGGCCTATCAAGACATGCGGGATGAAGCCCGAAAAATCATCGAAGCGGTGGGCGTACAAACCGGCGGCGCGAATATTCAGTTCGCGGTAAATCCTGACACGGGTGAACGCGTAGTCATCGAAATGAATCCGCGGGTGAGCCGATCTAGCGCGCTCGCTTCCAAGGCCACGGGATTTCCTATTGCGAAGATCGCGGCACTGCTAGCTATCGGTTACGAACTTGAAGAACTGCGCAACGACATTACCGGCACCACGCCCTGCTGTTACGAGCCGGCTCTCGACTACGTGGTCACTAAAATTCCCCGTTTTGCTTTCGAAAAGTTCCAGGGCACGAAAGACAGCCTGACCACGCAAATGCGTTCGGTCGGCGAAGTGATGGGAATTGGCCGAACATTTAAAGAGTCTTTTCAGAAGGCTCTCGTTTCGCTCGAGGAATCCGAACTTGGTGCCTACCCGGTGGTTCTGGACGAGGCCTTGCTCTCATATCCAAACAGCAAGCGCGTCTACCAAATCTTTCAGGCCTTCCGTGACGGACGTTCAGTGGATGACGTGCACGCGCAGACTCAAGTGCATCCTTGGTTCCTAGAACATGTGGAAGAACTCGCCCATTTTGAAAAGCAGATCGCTAAGTCGGATCTCAGTGCGGATGTATTGAAACAAGCCAAGAAGCGCGGTTTCGCCGATGCTTCGATCGCTCGCTTAAAAGGTTTAACGGCAGATCAAGTTCGCGAACTGCGCTGGAAGAACAATCTCCATCCGGCTTATTTACAAGTAGACACCTGCGCCGGTGAATTCAAATCCGAAACGCCGTATTTCTACTCGACCTACCATAGTGAAACGCAGGCCATGACTTTTCCTAAAGGCATGGTGGCGCTCTTGGGCAGCGGTCCTAACCGTATTGGGCAGGGCGTGGAATTCGATTACTCGTGTGTGCGCAGCGTACGTCAATTTCAGCGCAGCGGTCACAAAGTGGCGATGATCAATTCTAACCCCGAAACCGTCAGCACCGACTACGATACTTCGGACGCGTTATTCTTCGAGCCGCTGACTTTCGAAAGCGTACTCGAAATTTTGCGATTGATTCAGCCCATGGGTTTTGTGGGTCAGCTTGGCGGTCAGACGCCGATAAATCTGGCGCACCGTCTGGTCAAGGCCGGTCAAAAGCTGATGGGCACCTCGCTCGATAGCATTGATCTTGCCGAAGACCGTGGTCTTTTCACAAAAATTTGCCAGGAACTTAACTTCCATATTCCGCTGTCGGGAATGGCCACTGACCTAAAGGGCGCGCACGAGATTGCTCAGCGCATTGGCTTTCCCATAATTTGCCGACCGAGCTATGTCATCGGCGGTCGTCGCATGGAATTGGTTGAAAACAGCGAAGAGCTCAACACCTACTTCAGTCGGCACGGCGCCTTTATTCGGTCCGATGCTCCTTGTATGATGGATCAATTTCTTGATCGCGCGCTCGAAGTCGATGTCGATCTGGTGCGCGGCCCGGATTGGACCATTATCGGCGGTGTCATCGAACACATCGAAGCGGCCGGAGTTCACAGCGGCGATTCCATGGGCGTTGTGCCCCCGCAGCGCTTAAAAGATGAAACTTGCGAAATGATTGAAAACTTGAGCCGTCGCTTGGCGGATCGCCTCGACGTCTTAGGTTTTTTGAATCTGCAGCTCGCGGTGAAAGACGATCAAGTTTTCATGCTCGAGGCCAACCCGAGATCCAGCCGTAGCGTTCCCTTTATCGCTAAGGCTACGGGTATCCCGTTGGTGGACCTAGGGGTTCGCGGCATCTTGGGGGATAAAGCCAAAGACGTGGAGCCGCAGAAATACGACTGGCATAAGATTCAGGGCGTCGCCGTAAAAGGCGTGGTTTTCCCGTTCAAGAAATTTCCTGAAGCCGATTCCATCCTGGGCCCCGAAATGAAATCCACTGGCGAAACCATGGGGCGCGGTCGTGACTATCCGGAAGCCCTGCTTAAGGCGATCGTCAGCAGTGATCTGCAATTGCCGATGGAGGGCGAAGTCTTTCTCTCGCTGCGCGAAAAAGATAAAGAAGAGCTTTTTGATGTGATCAAGGACTTAGATCTTTTGGGCTTCAAGCTTTCGGGCACGGCGGGGACGGCCGCCTTCCTAGAAGAAAAAGGCATTGAATGTCTAACGGTCAAAAAAGTTCATGAAGGACGGCCACATTGCGTGGACCGGATTCGTTCGGGCGAAGTGGCTTTTGTGATCAACACAACCTCAGGACGGACTTCGATTGAGGCTTCTTTCGGGATTCGGCGCAGCTGCGTCGATTATTCCATTCCCTGTATGACCGAGAGTGACGCCGCCCGCGCTTTTGTCATAGCCTTAAAGAAACGTAAACAAGGTGATTTTACCGTTAATCCATTATGAACTTGCTACAGGTCAGTGATCTCAAAAAATCTTATAAGCGCGGGTTCATTCCGCGCAAGAACGAGGTCCTTAAAGGCGTCTCGTTCGCCGTGCCGGCAGGCACGATCACCGGCTTTCTTGGCGGCAACGGCGCCGGCAAGACCACCACCATGCGCTGCGTACTTGGGCTCGACTTTCCCGATTCCGGAAATGTCGATTTTTTTGGTTCGGCATTGAACGCCGAAAGCAAGCGGCGCTTGGGCATTTTGCCCGAACGCCCCTATTTTTACGAACATCTCACCGGCGTTGAGTTCCTTAGCTTTTACGCGCGGCTCACCTCTCCCTGGAAAAAATCTGTTCTCAATGACCGCATTTCGGATTTGCTAAAGCGCGTCGACCTCTTGCACGCCAAAGATCGACCGCTGCGCAACTATTCGAAAGGGATGTTGCAAAAAATCGGCTTGGCGCAGGCTCTGATCCACGAACCTGAATTGATTATTTTGGATGAACCCATGTCCGGCCTAGATCCCGATGGTCGCCTGGCCCTATCGGAAATTATTCTAGAAACCGCCAAAAAAGGCCCGGCGGTTTTCTTCAGCTCGCATTTGCTTCACGATATGGAACGGCTGTGTGAACGCTTGGTCGTTTTGAAAGACGGCATTTGTATTTTTGAGGGGCAAACCGATGCGCTTCTCGATAAAAGCGGGGTCGCACTAGAGATCTCGTACCTGGAGAACGGCCACAAAAAGTCCATAACGGCAAAAAGCCAAGACGATCTGCAGATTCAAATCAAGCAACTGATCAATCAAGGTGCATCGATCTTGGAAGTCCGCCGCCTGCGTGCCAGTCTAGAAGAGATCTTCGTAAAAATGGCTTTGCGCAGGAGGGCTCCTTGAGACCAGTATGGGTTCTGGCCATCAATACCTTCCGCGAGGTCATTCGCGACCGTATTCTTTACGCCTTATTGCTCTTCGCTATCCTCTTAATTGGGCTAAGCCTCGCTTTGGGACAATTGAGCTTTGCTGAGCAAGCACGGATTTCTGCGAATTTTGGCATGAGCGCGATCCACCTATGTGCCGTAGCCCTGGCTATTTTTGTAGGAAGCAATCTTGTTTACAAAGAGATCGAAAAGAAGACGATCATGACCATTCTCGTGCGGCCGATCAGCCGCTTGCAGTTTATTTTTGGCAAGGCGCTTGGGCTCACCATGGTCATTTTCACTATGATTGCCGGCCTAGCTTTTGTGTTGGGTTTAGTTTTCCTAGGTCTCGGAAAGCCGGTGGACGCGAGATTCGCAATTGTGCTCTTGGGCCTGCTCGCGGAGTCGCTCGTGCTCCTCGGTGTGACGATTCTGTTTTCGATGATCACCAAGCCAATCTTGGTGGTTTGCTTTTCGATCGGTATTTTTTTGATCGGGCATTGGCAGGGTAGCCTGGAGTTTTTCGCTCAAAAGGACGAAGGGGGGGGCTTAAAGGCTATTTCTTGGTTCGTGGGTCACATGCTGCCGAACTTAGAGAGGGTGAATTGGAAGGACTTAGTTCTCTATGAACAGCCGATCGAATTTGTGGCGAAGGCCGCAGCACTCGGAAATGCCCTGGCTTGGTTCGCGCTGTGCATCTGGATCTCCTCGCTTTTGTTCATGAGGAAAGATGTGGGTTGAGGCTTTCGTTCTTTTCGTCGTTGGACTTTTGTTCGGCAGTTTCGCCAACGTCGTGATCTATCGGCTTCCGCTGAAGAAAAGCGTCGTCACCCCACGCAGTGCCTGCCCTAAGTGCGCTAACTTCATCGCGTGGTACGACAATATCCCCGTACTTTCGTGGCTTTTGTTGCTCGGCAAGTGCCGTAAATGCCAGACGCCCATATCGCCTCGCTATCCCTTCGTTGAGCTTCTGACCGGGTTGGTTTTCGCCGCGATCACCTACAAATACGGTTATCAATGGACCACCCTCGAATATCTGATTTTTGCGTGGAGTTTAATCGTCGTCTCGATGATTGATTTGGATTTGATGATTTTGCCCGACGTCTTCACGCTTTCAGGAATCGTGATTGGTTTAGCGGGCGCGGCTCTTAATCCCGAACGCAGCTTTTCGGCGGCTCTTATTGGCGTCCTGCTTGGCGGTGGTTTTCTCTACGCGATAGCCTATTTGTATTTATTTTTGCGCAAAGAGGAAGGCATGGGCGGCGGCGACATTAAACTGCTGGCCTGGATCGGCGCGGTTCTTGGCTGGACCTCGGTGCCTTTCGTGATTTTGGTCTCTAGCATTCTGGGAAGCATCGTAGGTCTAGGTCTAGCTTTGCGTTCCCAGGCTGGTCTAAAGTCAGTTATTCCCTTCGGTCCCTACCTCGCCCTGGCCGCTTTGCTGTTCATTCTGGGGGGAGAGGCGATTGGTCTGTGGTACATAGGTCTGTTTCTGCCCGACGCGACCCCGGTCCATTGACAAGAAATTCTAAGACAGATTTAATTTCCCTTAGGGTATCAAGAGTTTGACGCGACCAAGGGCAATAGCAGGATGTTTTTCCAGTCTAAAAAACTGATTGGCCTCGACATAGGAACAGCCAATATCAAAATGGCTGAAGTCGACTTCTCGCGCAAAGGCTCGACGTTGGTGAACTTCGCCATCATGCCAACACCAGCGCGAGCCATCAACGGCGGCGAGGTGGCAGATCCGGCCGCGATTTCCGACGCGCTAAAAACCATGATCCTTAATTTAAAAACAAAACGCAAAGCGATCGCCACCGGACTTTGGGGCACGTCGGTCATCAGTAAACGAATCACCATTCCTATGATGGATGAAAAACTCGTCGGCGGCCAAATACGTTGGGAAGCCGAACAGTATATCCCCTTCGACATTAACGAAGTGAATATCGACTTCAAAATACTTAAGAGCTTTCAGTCGAGCCCCGAAAGTTTGGATGTCTTACTGGTCGCCGCGCGCCAAGATATAGCCTTTCTGTATCAAGACATCGTGCAAAGCTCAGGACTTCAATGCGCGATCATCGATGTGAGTGGTTTTTCACTGGCGAACTGTTTTCTGAATAACTGGGGATCGCAAAAAGGTCAGACCGTGGCGCTAATGAACATAGGCGCCGCGATCACCAATTTCGTTGTGATTGAAAATGGCGAAGTTATTTTTTGTCGTGATATTCCCGTTGGTGGATTGACCTACACCGGGGAAATACACAAAGCCATGGGCATGAGCCACGAAGAGGCCGAAGCCCTTAAGATTTCAGCCTGCACTGGCCAAGCGGCTCCCGAGGAAGTTTCCAAGATCCTGCAAAGCACTCACGAGGTCATCGCCGAAGAAGTGCAAAGCAGTTTAGATTTTTTCGTGAACACCACCCCGGGTTTGCCCGTCCAGCAATGCTTGGTTACCGGTGGCGCTTCGCGTACCACGGGTCTAATCAACTATCTTTCGGAACATACCAAGATGGGCTTTCAGATTTTCGATCCCTTCCGCAACGTTAAGCTGAATGATCGTTTGCTTAGCCCGGATTACGTTTCGGAAATCCGCGATTTTGCGTCAATTGCGATGGGTCTCGGTATGCGTGCGCAGGGCGATGCATGATTAAAGTTAACCTTATGCGGAACAAGGTTGCCGACACCGCGGTCGGTGGCACTTCGGTCCGAGGCAGTGGCGGGGGCGGGGGCGGCGAGGAAACTCGCGAAGCACTTATCAAGGTGTTCTTTATACTGGCGTTCACCCTCGGGCTGATGATGTACGAAAGCCAAAATATTCGCGGGCTGAACGAAGAAACCTCCCGGATACAAGCCATGGTGAGAGATCTCGAAGTCCAGGCACAGGCCAAAGCGACCGAGGTAGACTCGATCAAGGACATCGCCAAGCAAGCGCAAGAGCTCGAAGACAAGTTGAAAGTATTAAAATTACTTTCTAAGCTTCGTTTGCGCGAGGTGAAGACCCTGGATTTCATGCAAAGCTCGATTCCGGAAAAAGTATGGCTCAAGGGTATTCGGTACGAAACGGACAAAGACTTGCGAGAAAGAACGGAAGCCGGCCGATATCAGTTCGAAGGCAATTCGGTGACGACGGAAGATCTAAGTGATTTTGTGAAACGCCTGGAGGACAGCGCCTACCTTAACGAAGTGATCGTGATTAAGAATCAGGAATCGACCGGACCCGCTCGAGGCGGGGGCGGCTTACGCGAATTTCAGTTCACTGCCGACGTGGAGGTGAAGAATTGAAATTCGCTGATGTCCTCGCCAGAATCACCGTTGGTCGTGCCGTATTGATCGGGATGCTCTTATCGGCATTCTATTACTTCTTAGTTTTCGATAGCGGCATGACCCAAGAAGCGGGAATTACCCAAGGCGGGACCACGGTTGCCACACTCCAAGCCCAGTTGGTCGACTATCAGAAGAAGCTCGATAGCGCCGCCGTTTATAAAAAAACCGCGGCCGAAGTCGGAAATACAATCAACAAACTACTTACGCTCATTCCAGAAAAATTCGGCATGTCCGACCTAATGAAAATTGTTTCGAACGAAGCGAAGGTGGCGGGTAGCAGTTTGATGAAAATCGAACCAAAAAACACCACTATCTCGACTATAGCGACCGAGTTCGAAGAATTGATCCTAACGATCGAACTGCAAGGTAGCTTCCTACAGCACATGGTTTTTCTTTCCAACCTGACCAAGATCAACCAGATTTTGATTATTCGGAAGTTTGAAATGATCCATTCGCGCGACGGGAAGGGCGATGAATCGCCGACCGTGACCATGAATGCTGAAATCGCCGCCTTCCGCTACCGCGGGATTGACGCGACGAAAACCACGCCGGGAGTTCCTGGCACTC
>JBEIHA010000100.1:0-9983 GCA_040381635.1 Pseudobdellovibrionaceae bacterium | reverse complement strand
GTCACCCTCAATGTTGAAAAGCAGAATCCTGTACCCACCCTGACGATTGTTAGCGGTGACGTGCGGGTGAAAAAGGAACTTTTGTCAGCGCGTGAGGCCAGCCGCCGCGAATTAAAAGGCGCGAAAATTGCGACCGAAGCGCCGGTTTTGTTAAATAATCAAAAAGAGTATTACCACGACTGGGCGGTGGAAGACTGGTTCGGTCGGGATGGCGAAAATTGGATTCGCTTCAGTCGGCCGCGTTCAACCGTCAAAGGGGAAATATTTTTGTCATGGGCAGGATCAAGTCCAGTTCCGCTGACAATCGAGCATCGCGGCGAGGGCGCGGACTTCGAAAGGATTTACGAACAGCAGTCCAACCCGGCGCATTTGACCGAATTCTTTCTTGGCTATAATACAGTCAGAATAACGCGTGATCGCTCCTTATTCTCGGAACCCTATTTGTTCAAAGTGGATGCTTCCTATGCTCTTCCCGCGGCTCAGCCGCTGACTTCGGTTTCAAGGTTGCGCCAGACCTTCACAGGGCAAGCGGTTTCGCACTTGCTGAAATGGCGGCCAGTCAAAGAGGCTACAGGATATCTGGTCGAGATCGCGCGAGATTCAGGCTTCGAAGATTCATCGGTGGTTGAGCATAAAGTGAATAGTTACGCGCTGACCACGAATACGCCAGGCTCAAATTTTATTCGCATTTGGGCTTACGACAAAACACGACGTCTAGGGGAACCGAGTTTTGCATGGCGAACCTTAACGCTAGCGCCTTCGTTGCCCGCGCCACCGCGTGCTCCGGCGGCTGTTGAAATTCCGATCACACAGGTGGTGCAGCCTCCGTCCCCTGGGCCCGAACCTGAGCCCGTTTCTGTCTTGAGCGAGCCACTTGCAAAGGTCGCCGCGAAACTCAACCGCTGGTTCAATAAGGGCAAGATTCAAATCGAAGGCTCAACCTTCACCATGTATTCTACCGAGCAAAATCGCTCGGGAGAATCCGCCCCGATCGCGGGGATGTTTGGCCTGCGCTGGACAAAATGGATCGGCAATATCGGCACGGAAGTCGCGGCCCGCCTGAAAACTTTTGGTTTGAACGAATCGGGTGGTCAGGTGAAATCGATGTCCGGCGAATTGCGTTTGTATCGTCGTAAGACAATGGTTTGGCCGCAATTTTGGTTTGTACGGAATTACCAGGCGTCGGTAATGCTGGGACTTGAAGTTTACCGAAATGACAATCGTACACAATCTTTTGTGGACGGCTACGAAATGATCAAGGCAGGCTTCGTCTTCAACATTCCCGCGGGCGAGCGTTGGGAAACGGGCGGCGAAATTTTAATGGGCTTGACCACCGACTTCAGTCGCAAATATGAATTGTCGGGCTTCTTGAATTACTTTTTAGACAAGCGCTGGGCCATCGGCGGCGGATACCGCGTGCATCTGTATGAAGCGCAAACCAGCGGCAACTCACCTGCGCCGTTGCCCTATCGCGAAGCGTTTGGTGAAGGCTTCGGGCTATTGAAATACCACTTTTGAGGACGCAATGAAACTTCTATTGGTGAACAATTCCCGCGACCGTGTCCCCGAAGCCTGGTTGGCGAAGTGGGTTCGTGGCCTTTCGCGCGAGCTCGCTAAACGTGGTCACAAACGGCAAGCCCGCTTGGAATTGGTCTGCGCTTTCGTCACTTCGTTAGAAATGAAGCGCCTGAATCGCCAGTTCCGCGACCGCGCCTACGCCACCGACGTCTTGAGTTTCGAGTCCATGGACCCCACTTCCGCCGGCGAGCTGGTCTTATGCCTACCCGTCATCCGTCGCCAAGCCCGCCGCACCGGTTTGGGTGAGCGCGGGGAGTTAGGCTACATGATCGTGCACGGCGCTTTGCACTTGCTGGGTTATGATCATGAAACTTCCGCGGCTGACGAGGCCAAGATGTTTGCGCTGCAGGATTTGATCTACGCACGGTTAGAGAAAAGCGTGGGCTTGAAGTGAGTTGGGCGGGCGCCAGCCGGCCCGGCTGGGCCGGTCGGTTGCGCCGGGGTAGGGGCTTGCCGGCTGGGCCGTTCAGGTGGGATCCGCCGCAACAGGTATTGGTTCAATCTCAACGAGAACCCGCGATCTAAAATTCTCTAGATATTCAAATGCGTTTAGGATCAGCGATCCTTCCTCGCGGTTCTTCCAAATATAATTTTTGAGCACTCCAAAAGCTCGCCCCCAAGCGGCGACGCGCGTGTAGGGGCGAAGCTTCCATTTTAAGCCCTTGAAGCGCAAAACCAGCACCGAGGTCACGGCCCGAATCCAGCGCAGGTATAGTCTTCGATTCGGAATCTTTAGCGAAAGATGAATATGGTCAGCGTGAATCCCGCAGTCGTAAATTTTTAAGGCAAACCTTTTGGCGTACGTGTTGAGTATGTGTTCGATCTTTGCGCGATTCTTCAGCAGCAACAATGAGTTCGTGGCCTTCAAAATCGTATGAATCGGTTTGGTTGAGTCCAGCGGCCGCGCGGTTTTTCTTTTTCCGTTCAAGAGACTTCCACCAAATTCCGTTTTTATGTTTGCGGCTGACAGATTCATTTGTTTCATATGCGAGAACATAACACGAAGGTTTAATTCGTTGATTTCGAGGTTAAGGCAATTGCCGATTAGAATTTCGAATCTCGATTCAGCGGCTAATAGCACTCTCTAATGCCTTCGCCCCGAGATATAAAATTTCGATGTATGGCCGTTCGTGCATAGACATTGAACGCGCAGTTAATGACGGCAATACGCGACCAAAAATGCGTCAAGTTTTTTAGAAAATAATTTTGCAAATCGGATTTTCTTAATTTGAGAGGTTCGCTGAAACCTGGACCATCCATCACCAGCAAACCCCATCGATGGAACACCAGCCGGGAGCAGAGTCGCCGATGCTTGGGTACCCACCTCCAGTCCCACCTCCAAGTCCAAAATCGTCACCACCCTCCCACCTAAGCCAAAACCAACCCACCCCATGGTCGGTGGAGTTGTCGGCGTTCCCCTGAGTTGGAAACTTTCGCGCACTTGGTTTCCCAAATACCGTAATGGCTATCAGACGCTGAAGTTTGCGTCGGACAGCAGCGAGGACCAGCTGGTTGAGCTCGAACTCAAAGGCAAATTTTCGAAATTCTCGAAGAGCCTAGAAAAACTTTTAGCGCAGTTGGAGTAGGGCTTAAAGGAAATCTAGCGCGGCTTGGCCAAACCCCGCTTGCCAAGCCCAGGCCCCCGGCTTAGTATGCCTCCATGTCAGTCACTACCCAGAGTTCCGAAACTAAGTCCGAGCTGATGAAGATGCAGAATAAAGTCTCCGAATTGCGGAGGTATCTTTGACATCGATATCAAGACCAAACGCCTCGAAGAGCTAGAGCAAAAAGCGCAAGATCCTTCGATCTGGAACAATCACCAGCAAATGCAGAAGATTAACCAAGAGAAAGTCCTCTTGGAAAAAGCCGTCGCCGATTACAACGAGCTCAATCAAAAAGTCGAAGACAATTTAGTGCTTCTAGAAATGGCCGTCGACGCTGAAGACGAAGCCAGCTTCAAGGAAGTTAAAGGCGACCTGGCGGATATTCGCGCGCGCATCGATGATCTGGAACTAAAAAGTCTGCTCAACGGCGAAATGGATGGCAATAGCACTTACCTCAGCATCCACGCCGGTGCCGGTGGGACCGAATCGCAGGATTGGGCGTCCATACTTTTAAGAATGTACACCCGCTATGCCGAAAAGCAGGGCTACAAAGTCGAAGTTCTTAGCGTGAACGAAGGCGAAGAAGCGGGGATTAAATCCGCATCGCTCTTGATTCAAGGGCCCTTTGCCTTCGGAAATTTGAAAGCGGAATCCGGGGTGCACCGTTTGGTGCGAATTTCGCCGTTTGATTCGAATGCGCGCAGACACACCAGTTTCGCCAGCGTCTTAACTTGGCCCGAAATCGACGACGAAGTGAATATCGAAGTCAAAGACGAAGAAGTGCGCATCGATACCTATCGCTCAAGCGGGGCGGGTGGACAGCACGTGAACAAAACCGATTCGGCGATTCGGATCACCCATATTCCCACGGGCATCGTGGTCACTTGTCAAAACCAAAGATCGCAGCACGAAAACCGCGCCTTCGCCTGGAAAATGCTGAAAGCTCAGCTTTACGAAAAAGAGATGGAAAAGCGCAAAGCCGAACTCAACGCCATCGCGGGCGAGAAAAAGGCGAACGAGTGGGGATCGCAAATTCGCTCTTACGTTCTTCATCCTTATCAATTGGCCAAAGATCACCGTACCGATTTTGAAACCGGCAATCCGGCGGCGGTGTTGGACGGGGATTTAAGTGGCTTTATCCATGCTTTCCTCAGGGACAAAGCTCTCGAGGGCAAAGCGCCCGAGAAAGGCGCCACTTGACCTCGTGGTGGTTGGCCTTCCGCTATTTTGGAAGCTTTCGCCGATTTTTTAATCTGTCGACGTCTCTTGCGGTGCTAGGCATGGCGATCGGAGTTTCAAGTTTGGTCGTCAGCATGGCGGTTTTTAGTGGTTATGTTTCTACTTTAGAAAAAACCGTGCAGGACGCCGTCGGGCATATCCTAATCATCAAGCGCGGCAGCGCCGATCAAAATGAAATGCTCAAAGAAATCCAGCCGATGATTCGCGGACGGCAAGCCGAGACACCATTTATTTACGCCGAAGCCATTTTAGCCCACCAGGGAAAAATCAGCGGCGTGGTGGTTGAAGGCGTGGACCTAGACACCTTCGACAAAGTTTTGAATTTAAGGGACCGCGTGATCGAGGGCAGCTTTGATTTAGGTAAAACGGCCAAGGGCGAACAAAATGCCTTGATCGGCAAGGGGATCGCGAAAAAATTTGGACTGAAAGTCGGCGACACCTTTCGCATCGTGATTCCGCTTTCTACCGAATTTCAGGCCGCGAGCTTTCGTCCGAAGTTGGGCAAGTACCGAGTCGCAGGCATCGTGAATTTTGGGCGCTATGATTTCGACACGCGCTACGTGGTGATGTCGATCGAGCAAGTGCAAGAGTTCGCCGAGATGGGCAACAAGATCACAGGCTATCGCTTTAAGATCGATGAACCTTACGAGGCACGAGCAATTAGTGCCGAGATTGGCAATAAGTTCGGTTCGGCCTATTGGTCACGCGATTGGCAAGAAGTGAACCGTAATTTATTCGAAGCCGCGAAGCTCGAGAAAGCGGTGTTGTTCGTGGTCCTTATGATTTTGGTGGTGGCGGCGGCGTTCAATATCGCCAACACGCTGTTCGTCAGCGTGGTTCAGCGTTACCGGGACATCTCGGTCTTGAAAACTCTGGGAGCCACGGATGGTTTTATCCGCAGCATATTTACCGCGCAAGGTCTGATGGTCGGCGCGGTCGGGGCCAGTCTGGGCATTGTCGTAGGCCTTCTGCTTTGTCGATTGGTAGAATGGGCGCAGGTCCGCTGGCAGCTGATTCCGCCGGAAGTTTACAAATTGGATCACATCAAATTGGACGTGCAGATCAGTGACTTATTGGTTATCGTCGGCGTCAGTCTGATGATTTGCTTTATTGCAACTTTGGTTCCTTCCCGGCGCGGCAGCCGAATTTCGCCGGTGGAAGGGTTGAGGTACGAATGATCCGCGCATCGAAGGTCGAAAAAAATTACGGGAAGCTCGCCATCTTGCGCGGTCTTGATTTCGAAGTCGTGCAAGGTGAAGCCGTATGTATTCTTGGCGCGAGCGGCGCGGGGAAGTCGACCTTTTTGCACATCCTCGGCACGCTCGATCGCCCCACCCGTGGCACCGTGACTTTCAATGGTGAAGATCTGTTTAACAAAAACGATACCGAACTTTCCCATTTTCGTAGCCGAAAACTTGGTTTTGTATTTCAGTTCCATCATCTGCTCAGCGAATTTAACGCGCTCGAAAACACCATGATGCCCGGGCGAATTTCGGGCATGCCCGCGAATGAGTGCAAACAGCGAGCGATGAGCCTTCTGGATTATTTAGGTTTATCCTCGCGCGTGAAGCATTATCCTTCGCAGCTTTCGGGCGGTGAACAGCAGCGGGTGGCGATTGCGCGGGCGCTGTTTCACAAACCGTTGATGCTTTTGGCCGACGAACCCACCGGCAATCTGGATAGCGAAAATTCGATGCGTATCCAGGATCTATTTTTTCAATTGAAACACGAAATGGGCCTGACCTTGGTGGTCGTGACCCACGATCAGCGCTTTGCCCAGCGCTTCCCCAGGTCCGTGCGCATGGCCGATGGGCAGTGGGTGTTTTAGTTCAAAAACTGGCCCCCTTCTCTGTGAAGATGGAGAACCTAAGTATCTAATAGAACTGTTTTTACTTATGCTCGGTGCCGCCACTTTTCAGTACCAATTAAACTCCAACCTGATTTCACAGGGAAGGGGGCCAGTTTATAACTTCTTTTCAAGGTCGATCAAAGAGCGGCCCCTGTTCGGTGGAGAAGTTTTCATTCCCGGGCACTTCCGAGAACCTAACTTTACCTTTGGGGAATGGCGGCAGCAAATAAGTCGAACAGGGGGTAAAATTATGAAAATTTTGATCTTAGCTTTGGGTTTGGTGTCTGGTTCGGCCTTCGCCGCGCTTGAAGATGTGGAACTCAGCGACAAATGCGCGGCAAAACTGGAAAACGAAGTGCTTAAGTCCGAAACGGATTACTTGAAGGCCAACGGCGAAGTCGTGGCGTCGGAAATCAAGGCCAGCGCGGGTATCGGATACTGGCCGGCGCGACCTGAAGTCAGCATCAGCGTGAAGGCCGAAGACGAATTGGATGGGCGTTACGTGCACTGGGTGGCTAAGGCGTCCAAAGAGGACGTGCGTCAGTGCAAGAACATCAACTTGGTTCGCCGCACGGCTTCGGCATGCCGTTTTTCGCGAGACGAAGGGCCGTCGTCGTTAGAGGAAATCAAGGGCATGACTTATAAGAATGGCCGCGACATTAAGCCCGGTTCGCGTTTGAACGAAATCGAAGAAGCGCAAATCCGCGCGTTCCTCGACGTAGATCAGCGCGGCACTCCCATCGCCGAAATGATTAAATCCACCGATGACGGGGAGCTGAGCACCGCGACCGTCACCTTGCCTGATGGCAAAGTGCTGGACTATTACGGCGCCTACGGCGGCGACAATCCTTACGGCCAATTTTTCCTCTCGGGTACGACGGAGAATGCCGGCAGCAACGGCGATGGATCGATTTGCATCAATTACCTTAAATAATTTTTTTGAAGTTCGGCCGCGCGCGCCAGAACGGCGCGTGCGCGTCAGGTGTGAGCAGGCCCTCATGAGGGAATTTTAATTCAAGCCTTTTCTCTTCGCTCGCTCGATACATCTTTGACTTTGTCCGGCGTTTTGGGCTAGCTTTTCCAAGAAGAAAATTAAGTGTCTAAAACGACTTAGGAAATTCTGCTTTTGAAGCGACCCTTTAGCCGCGCCATCTCGATTGTCTCCTTATGCTTTGCGTGCGGTTTCCACGCGTTTTCAACTCATGCACAGCAGGCTGCGCCGCCGGCGGCGCCTTCTCCGCAAAACCCGCGAGGCCAGGGCCCTGTGGTGCGCCCACAAATTCCTGAACCTGCTCCCGCAAAATCCGCACCGCAAACCGTTCCCAATACTTCGGCGGAAGGTCCCGTGCGCCCAACGGCTCCGCGCCAGCGTGCGCCCAAGCAACTAGCGACGAATCGGCCCACGACGCGGCCAGTTCAAGCTCCCGCAGCTCCCAAAGTCACCCCGCGCCCGGTAGCGAGTCCGACGCAAGCTCCACTGAAAGGGGGCAACGTCGAAAAGATCGTGGTGAGCGGAAACAAGAAAATCGAAGCGGACGCGGTTCGCGCGAAATTGATCACGCGCGAAGGATCCATTTACAGCGAAGACCAGATTCGCCAAGACATTCAGGAACTTTTTAATACCGGTTTTTTCTATAACGTGACAGTCGATCGCTCGGAAGGACCGGGCATCACGGTCACCTACACGGTACAAGAAAAGCCATCGATCACCGAAATAGAATTCGATGGCAACGACGAACTTGAAGACGAAGAACTGAAAGAAACCGCGGGCATCAAGGCCTACGAAATTTTGAATCAATCCAAGATCCGCGAAGCCACCGAGAAAATCGAAAAATTGTACGAGGACAAAGGCTTCTTTTTGGCCCGCGTGACCACCAAGGTCACCCCCGTCGAAGGTGACAATGTTAAACTGACCTTTGAAGTCCGCGAAAACGACAAAGTTCGTGTGAAGCGCATTAGCTTTATCGGCAACAAGAAAATGCCCAGCGGAAAGCTGAAAGCCTTTATGGCGACGCAAGAAGGCGGTTTTTTCAGTTTCGTGTCGGGCAGCGGTGCCTACAAGCAAGAGGCCTTTGACCGCGACGTGCAGATGCTGAACCTCGTATATTTCAACGAAGGTTACGTCCAGGTTAAAATCGATCGTCCGCAAGTTTACGTGACTCCGGACAAGAAGGCGATTTACGTTTCCATTCGGGTTGAAGAAGGTGAGCAATTTAAAGTCGGCAGCGTGGATTTCACCGGCGACTTGCTGTTCAGCCGTGAAGAGCTCTTTGAAACCGTGAAAATTGAAGAGCAGGATTTGTTCCGCTACCAAATTTTACAAGAAGATCTAAAGGCCCTTCAGGCGAAATACGGCGATCTAGGTTACGCTTATGCCAATCCAATTCCGCGCACGCGTATTCGCGAAGCCGACAAAGAAGTCGACATCACTTTCGAAATCGACAAAGGCAACAAGGTTTACATCGGCAAGATCACGTCGGTGGGCAATACCAAGACGCGCGATAAAGTCGTGCGCCGCGAACTACGCATCAATGAGGGCGAACTCTACAACGAAACTCGCAAGCGCGAATCCATCGAAAACGTCAAACGCCTGGGATATTTCGAAGAAGTGAACTTCAATACGAAAACTCCTAAGGGCCGTAACGACCTGATGGACATCGATATCGTCGTGAAAGAGCGCAACACCGGCACAATCCAAATCGGCGCAGGATATTCGAACTTCAACGGCTTCGTCTTCAATGGCCAAGTGAACCAGACTAACTTCCTGGGTAAGGGTCAAAAGCTTGGGGTGTCGATTGATTTGTCGAAACGGCAAAGCCTCTATAAGTTCAGTTTCACCGAACCGTATTTCTACGACACGGAATGGTCGACGGGGATTGATCTGTACCGGTCGTCGCGCGAACTGACGGAATACCGCGAAACCAAGACTGGTGCTGCGGTGCGCGTGGGCCATCCGTTGGCGCCTTATCTCGATGGTTTTATTCGTTACAAACTGGACGAAACCGAACTGAAGCTGACCGATGAAGGTGATCCGGATCTCTTCCCTGTGAACACCGCGAACGGCACGACAAGCTCGGTGACTTTCACTTTGGAATACGACAAGCGGGATGACCGTTTTGCTCCATCGAAGGGGATCTTTAGCTCCGTCTCACTGGAATACGCGGGCGTCGGTGGAACGAAGAACTACACCAAGGGTTTCGGAACATTCCGTTACTACAAAAAACTGTTTATGGAATTGGTGTGGCGAAACAACCTCACTTATGGATTTATCTCGTCCAATGATTCGAGCAAGCCGCCACCTTTCAACGAATTGTTCTTGCTCGGGGGAGCGAACTCCTTGCGCGGGTTCGATTGGTTCACGGTCGGTCGTCGCAAGTTTTCGCAAAAGGTAGAGGATCAAGCCATCACCGCCGGTCGATCGCCCGCAGAAGCCAGAAACTTGGCTATGCGTCCTTTTGGGGGCAACCAGCAGTTCTATTACAATCTTGAATTCCAGTTCCCGCTGATCACTGAGGCCGGCATTAAAGGCGTGGTCTTTTATGATATCGGGGACGCCAACGACCAGTTGGTCATAAGTGAATTCCGGCAAGACGTGGGCTTCGGATTTCGGTGGTTCTCGCCCATCGGCCCGTTGCGCTTCGAATGGGGCTTCCCCTTGGAGCGTAAGTCCAAGTTCGACGAAGAAGGCGTGAACTTCGAATTCGCCATCGGCG